>JBDTFK010000289.1:0-6404 GCA_039937995.1 Vulcanimicrobiaceae bacterium
TTGCAAGCGGAGAATACCTGGGCAGCATGGTGGCCGACGAAATCGCCGCGCTCTTCCCAAAACGGCGCTCGGTGACGAGGGCGACGTTCGCAGCGGGAAGGCGCACGTGGGAGGCATTTACGTCGAACAATCCACGCGACTTGGAGTCGCACATGAAGGGCGATATCGTTGGCCTTCCCTTCATGCGCAGCGCGTTGCGCCGGCTGTGCGAAGAATACCCGTGGACGCTCGACGGTCTCTCGAGATCGCACCGGCAGGCGCTGCAGGCGGTGGCGCAAGGGCCGGCCCGTAACGATGAGTTGTTCCGCCGCGCCCAGGCGCGCGAGGAAGCACGGTTTCTCGCCGATGCGCCGTTCTATGCGATGTTGGAAGACCTCCAGCGGGAACCGGCGCTGATCGAAGGTGAAGACGGCATGCTCTCGCCAACCGGGCTCGGCCGCCGCGTTTTAGCCGCCGATGCGGACGTTTTGGATGACGCTCCAATCGACCGGTGGGTCGGGGGCGTTCATCTTCACGGACGCGACGTCGTCCGGTGGGACGACGATCGGTCGTCGTTTAGAAGCGTGCTTGGAGCGGTAGATTCGTGACGATGCGGGCGCTCATCGACGAACTCGTCGCGGCGTGGAAAACGAACGATGCATACCGCGCTTGCGCGTTCTTCGCTCCCGAAGCCATTTATCACGAATCCGGGCGCTCGCAGTTGGAGGGCCGCGACGCGATTCTCGAACACTTCCGCCGTTTTTTTCGGGACGGACCGCCGTGGAGATTCGAGGTCGATAGCGTCGTCGAGGAAGGCGATTGTGCAGCGGTCGCGTATCGCTTTGCCGTCAAGGGCTCAAGCGGCGAATGGCAAGAGCGCGAAGGGTGCGCGCTCGTCCGTTGCGAGGGCGGTCTCATCGTGCATTGGCGCGAATACCACGGCTAACGGAGTAAGACGACATGCCACACGACGAACTCACTATCGATATCAAGACCGAAAATCACGGGGAATCGCTGGTATTCCGCTTGCGTGGGAGCCTCGATCTGGCAACGTCGCCGCTCGTGCGAGCCGCGCTTCTCGAAGCGGCGGGCGAAGGCAAGCATCAGATTGTCATCGATCTCACAAAGCTCGAGTTTCTCGACTCTACCGGTCTCGGCGCGCTAATCGGCGCGCACCGCCGCGCGCTCGAATTCGGCGGCGACGTCCGTCTGGCGGTAGGCGACGGCCAGATCGCCCGCCTGCTCAATATCACCGGACTGATCCGCGTGTTTCCCGTGTTTCGCACGTTGGAAGACGCTTTGGGCAATAACGCGCGCGTAACCGCTACGGCGTAAATGCCGCGTACGCATCGTCGAGCAATTCGACGATGTGCTTAACCTGCGCTCCGATACCGGCGTCGCGAAGTCCCGCGGAAACTTGCATGGCACAGCCGGGATTAGCGGTCGCGACGTACGTCGTGCCCGTTTCGCGTATGTTGCGGGTTTTGCGGTCTCGAAGCCGCCGCGACATCTCCGGCTCGGTGAGATTGTAGATACCGGCACTCCCGCAGCAGACGCTGCTTTCGTTCATTTCGACGAGCTCGAGGCCGGGAATTCGCGCGAGCAGCCGCCGGGGCGCGGCACTGATACGCTGAGCGTGTACCAGGTGGCACGGTTCCTGATAGGTTGCGCGCGCATCGATGCGTCCGATACGCGAATCCAACTCCATTGCGTCGAGAACCTCGACGATGTCGCGCACGCGGCTCGAGAACGCGACCGCGCGCTCGTGCCACGCGCGATCGTTTTCAAAGAGGCGGCCGTATTCTTTGAGCGTCGATCCGCAACCCGCCGCATTCACGACGTAGACGCCGGCGCCGCTGCGTTCGAACGCTTCAATGTTGCGCTTTGCGAGCGAGCGCGCGAATTCGGGATCGCCGGCGTGAGCTGCAATCGCTCCGCAACATCCTTGCTCTCGCGGCACGATTGCGGAGAGCCGGGCGCGACGAAGCATGCGAATCGTCGCCTCATGCACGTTTGGAAACGCGACGGACATTACGCAACCCACGTGCACGAATGCAAGGCCCGCGGAATCGTGTGCCTCGTAACGCGCGCCGTTTGCAACGAAGAATCGGTCTGCGATTCTAGGAGCGAGTTTCGCGATTTGGCCGAGCCCCAAGAAACTCGCAACATCGATCAAACCGCTGCGTTGCGCAAAACGGGTCAGCACCGCCACCGCGCGCATCAACCCGAGATTCGAGAACAGCGCCCGCAGAAGGAACCAGGACGTGAACGCGGCGGCGGGCGTCCGTTTTGGAGCCTTTTCCGCCTCGATTGCGACGCGCGCCGATTCGACGAGACGTCCGTACTCAACGCCGGAGGGGCAGACCGCTTCGCAAGCTCGGCAGTTAAGGCACTCCGACATCTGCGCGGTAAAGCCCGGGCTCAGCAGGTCGATCCGCCCCTCGTCGACGGCCTTTATCAGACTAATCCGACCGCGGGGACCCGACGTTTCCGTCATAGTTTCGAGGTAGGTCGGGCAGGACGCAAGGCAGAGGCCGCAGCGAACGCAGGTGTCGTAAACCGCGTCGATCATGCAGCCGGGCTTTCGCCCTAAATGACCGCGACTTCTTCCAAGCGAAGAAGTCCTTTCGCTTGCCGTTAACCGGAGGTCAAACACTCGTGGCTGACGTCGCCACCACCGAATATCAGCTTTCTTCCGATTCGAAGCTCGGGGCTTTCGTCGCCGAGGTTCTTACGAAGCTCGGCGTCGCGCGTGAGCATGCCGAAGCCGTCGGCGACGTGTTGGTCGCGGCCGACTTGCGCGGGGTCGAATCGCACGGCGTTGCCCGCCTGAATTCGTACTATGTGAGCCGAATCCGAAACGGCCATATGAAACCAAGGCCGCACTACGAAATCGTGCGGGAAACCGAAACCACCGTCCTTTACGACGCCGATAACGGTCTCGGCCATCCCGTCGCAAAGATGACGATGGAAAAGGTTATCGAGAAGGCCGCGAAACAGGGGTCGGCCTTCGGCGCCGTGCGCAATTCAAACCACTATGGCATTGCCGGCTATTACGCGATGCTCGCGCTCGACCACAACATGATCGGCATTGCATCGACCAATTCGGTAAAATACGGCGCTCCGACGTTCGGCAGGGACGTTATGTTGGGAACGAACCCGCTCGCATTCGCAATACCGGCCGGCAAAGAGCCGGCCTTCGTACTCGATTTTGCCACGACGACCGTTCCGAAAGGGAAACTCGAAGTCTATAAACGTAAGGGATTGCCCCTCAAAGATGGATGGGCGATCGACGAAAACGGCAAGATGACTGAAGATCCTGACGCGGCACTTCGTGGTGCGCTCCTGCCGCTCGGCGGTTTCGGGACCGACCATTCCGGTCACAAAGGCTACGGGCTCGGCCTGCTCGTCGATATCCTTTGCGGCGTGCTTTCCGGGGGAGCGTTCGGCCCGTCGCTTCCACGCGTTAGCGATACGATGGAGGGCGCGATCTCGCATTGGTTCGGTGCTTTCCGCATCGACGGATTTCGCGATATCGAGCAGTTTAAAGCGGATATGGATAAAGAACTTCGTTTTTTCAAAGATAGCCAAAAAGTCCAAGGCCAAGACCGCATCTACGTAGCGGGCGAAATCGAGTATGAGAAAACGCTCTACAATCGCAAACACGGCGCTCCGGTACACGTTAAGGTTTGGGACGAACTGCAAAAGCTCGGACAGGAGCTGGGAATTCCATTCGACCTGAAATAGATCTCGTTCACGTCAACGTTGCGTCGCCGGCAGGCGCGTATACGGTCGGCAACGCTTCGTTCTTTCGCTACATCGTGCGCCTCTCCGAATTGGGGTTGGCGCTTGGAATCGCAGACCGGGAGGCGGTCGCGATTCTCGCGGCGATTCCACACGCGTTCGATCCGGATGAAGAAGTACCGCATATTTCCGGCGCGGGCTGGCGCATCGTCCCGGCGCAAGGCGATCTCGATTGGCCCGTACTCGAAGCCACGCCGCAAAGGTTGCGCTCTGCACTCGAACGGGCGCGCGCGCTGCTGTGGAGCAATGCCGCGCGTTTTCGCGTGAGCGCCCGGGAAATTACGGCAATCGAGGAAGAGCTCGATGCGGTCTATGGCGTGCTCATGCGCGCCGAGGCAGCCGGATTCGCCGTCAATGTCTCCTACGTTATTTAGCCTGCCGCTCGTTGGGTCGGGTGGAGAGCCGATCGATTTTCAACGGACGATCAATTCGCACGGTCTTGCGGGGCTACCGCCCGCAAGCATCGATGAATCGGGCAAGACGCTTCACACCGCGCTGCGCGTGAACGGCGCGCCGGTTCACGTTACGTTGCGTGAAGCCGACGGCGAAATTCAGATAACGACAAGCGCGAAACTCCACGGGCCCGAACGCGTTGAAATTCGCGTCGCTATCGCGCGCATGTTCCGGTTGGACGACGATTTGGCGCCGTTTTACGCCATGATTTCCGGCGATCCGCAATTGCAATGGGCCGCGGACGGCGCAGGGCGGATGCTGGCAAGCCCAACGGTGTTCGAAGATGTAATCAAGACCATTTGCACGACGAATTGCGCGTGGTCTGCAACGATACGCATGGTCGGCGCGCTGGTGGAACTCGGCGGGGGCGCGTTCCCCTCGCCTCAAGAACTCGCCGAAGCGAGTGAGGAATGGTATCGCGACCGGGCGCGAATGGGTTACCGCGGGGCGTACGTTCGTGCGATCGCCGCGCGCGTCGCAAGCGGAGAACTCGATCTCGAGCGATTGCTCCCCCGGTTTGCGCTCGCTCTCGATGACGTCGAAGAAGCGTTGCTCGCGCTTCCGGGCATCGGGCCGTACGGTGCCGCGCACGTTATGCAACTGCTAGGACGGCACGAGCGGTTGGTGCTCGATTCGTGGACGCGTCCAACGTTTCTACGGCTGGCCGGAAAGAAACAAGCTAAGGATCGCACGATCGTGCGCGCTTTCGCGCGATACGGGTGCTACGCCGGACTCGCCTTTTGGCTTTTCTTAACGCGTGAGTGGCACTCCTAAACGCCGATGTAAGGCGTCCTGCCAATAGACGTTCTTTTGCGCTCATCGTACCAAAAGACAGGCCGCGATTAACGCGGGAATGCCGACCGCTGCCCAGAGGCCCAAAAACTGCCGGGCAGTCACGTGGATCCCCTCGCGTCGCAGGGCGATGAGCCAGAGGATCGTCGCGAGCGATCCGGACACCGACAGGTTAGGCCCGATGTCGACCGCGACGAGCGTGGCATGCGCTATTGCCGAACTTAGGTGCATCGATGAGAGTGCGTAGCCGCCGGCAACGGCCACGGGCAGGTTATTGAAAACGTTGTCGGCGAGCGCAAAGGCGCCTGCTACGAGCAACCGACCCTCGGCGTGGCCAAGCGTACCTGCGGTCGTTATGAGAAGCCGCACGGATTCGGTCGCGCCGCGCGAGTCCAGCGCCGCGACGATCACAAAAAGGCCGGCGACGAGGGGCACGACCTGCCAAGAAATATGCCGCGCCACCTGGCCGACCGCGTCGATATCGCGAAGCCCGATGACTAAGAGGACGCTGCCCGCGCTGCAGAGCGCGGTCAGGCCGAGATTCCACCCGAATGTTGCGGCGACCACCAGAAGAAGCGATGCGGCCGCAATGAGCGCGGCGGCAAATCGCGTGCGGGCGGATACGGTAACGAGCCCCACGCGGTAGCTATAGGGACCGCGAAGCAACCGCCGCGTGCAGAAGCGAAGCGTCAGATATGTCAAACCGACGGATGCGGCTGCAGCAATCCCAAACGCGGACAGCCATGTACCCAGAAGCGGCAAGTGACGCCCGAAGACGACGAGGTTTGCCGGATTGGAAATCGGCAGCACGAACGACGCAGCGTTCGCGACGAACGCGCAAGCAAAAAGATACGGGAGCGGATCCACGTCGGTTTGGGCGAGGGCGGCGATCACGGCGGGAGTAAGGACGACTGCAGTCGTGTCGTTCGAAAGAAAAATCGTGACCAGCACGCCGATGCCGTAAACGAGCCCGAAAAGGCGACGTTGCGAGCCACCTCCACGTGAGAGCATCGCGTGGGCGATCCATGCGAACACCCGTTCGCTGCGAGCGATCTCCGAGAGCCCCATGATGCCGATCAGAAACGCATAAACGTCTACGCCGCGTCCAAGGGCCCCGAAAGCGGCGGCGGGATCGAGCAACCGCGTGCCGACGAGCAGCGTGGCGCCGCCGGACGCCCAAATCCATTCGGGGACGCGCCACGGCCGTAACAACATTCCCGCGATTGCCACCGCGGCGACCGCCCAAACCGCCGAATCCGACCACAGCATCGCACGCCTTCGTACCCCTGTGGAGACGAAGCCACCTTTCTCCACAAGCGCGTCTATATCCACAAACAGTCATTTGGTGATATACAACAACCTGTGGAAAACCGCTG
>JBDTFK010000290.1:0-5669 GCA_039937995.1 Vulcanimicrobiaceae bacterium
GCGATTTCAACGGCATCGTCTCCCGTAATGCCCGACGCATGCCAATCGGTTGCGGAAATACGCACCGACATCGGACGTTCCGCCGGCCAGATCGCGCGCATTGCCGCGAATACTTCCAGCGGATACCGCAGGCGGTTCGCGAGCGAGCCACCGTACTCGTCGGTGCGCCGGTTGCGCAGCGGCGTGATGAAACTCGAGAGCAAGTACCCGTGTGCGCAGTGCAGTTCGAGCATGTCGAACCCCGCCTCGATGCCCATCCGAGTCGCGCGTTCGAATTCGTGTTTGATTTTGTCCATCTCCGCCCGGTCGATTTCGCGCGGAATCTGATTGCGCGGTGAATACGGGACTGCCGAAGGCCCGACGACCGGCCAATTTCCATCGGGAAGCGGCTCGTCCATCCCCTCCCACATCAAGCGAGTCGAACCTTTCGGTCCGCTGTGGCCGAGTTGAAGGCAGATTTTCGCGCCGCTGAATTCGTGAACAAAATCGACAATGCGTTTGAACGCGAGAACGTGCTGCGGTGCGTACATGCCGCAACAGCCCGGCGAAATGCGGCCGTCTCGCGAAACGCAAGTCATCTCGGTAAACACGAGACCGGCGCCGCCGAGCGCGCGCGCGCCGAGATGCACGAGATGGAAATCGTTCGCAAGGCCGTCGACCGCGCTGTACATGTCCATGGGCGACACCACAACGCGGTTGCGCAAGACCAGCTCGCGCAAACGAATGGAGGTGAACATCGGCGGGACCGGCGCTTCTCGCGTCATCTCACCGTTGCTTCGTACGCTGGCCGAAGCCAGTTGTGCGAACCACCCCTCCATCTGTTCGACGTAGAGAGTATCGCGCAGACGCAGATTCTCGTGACCGATGCGCTGGCTGCGAGTGAGGAGACTATAGGCGAATTGCTCGGGAGGGAGCGTGGCGTAGCGGGCGACGTTTTCGAACCACTCCGTCGAATTGCGGGCGGCGTTCTGCAGCTTCAACACCTCGATCTTTCGGGATTCCTCGTAAAGCTCGAGCGCGCTGCTCAGTTTTTCGTGCTGCCCGAGCGCGTCCACCAGGGCGATCGCGTCTTCCAAAGCAAGCTTGGTGCCGGAGCCCACGGAAAAGTGTGCGGTGTGGGCGGCGTCGCCCAGCAGCACGACGTTTCCGTCGATCCAGCGCCGGTTTGAGACGCGGACGAAGTTGACCCAATCGCGACCCTGCAGATGGGCGCTGTTGGCCAGGAGACGGTGACCGTTGAGATACGAGCCGAAAAGCCGCTCGCAAAACGCGACCGTTTCGGCCGTATCGGCGCGATCGAGCCCGTGCGCCAGGTACGCCTCCTCGCGGCACTCGACGATAAAGGTGCTCGTCGAGGCGTCGAAGCGGTAGGCATGCACGGTGAACCAACCGTGTTCGGTCTGCTCGAACATAAACGTAAACGCATCGAGGGGCAGGGTCGTACCGAGCCAGACGAACCGGCACAAGCGCCGGTCGAGGCCGGGTTCGAACGTATCGGCGTACGTCGTGCGGATCCGGCTGTTGATGCCGTCGCTGGCGACGAGAAGATCGCATGTCTCGCGATATTTCGCTGCGGATTCGACATCGGTTTCGAAGATGAGGTCGACGCCGACCTCTTGCGCACGGTCGCTGAGAATGTTCAATAGGCGCTTGCGCGCGATGCCCGAAAACCCGTGTCCTCCCGAGACGGTCGTCGTACCCCGGAAATGTATTTCGATATCGTCCCAATGTGCGAACGACGACGTGATCGCGGCATGCGTCGGCTCGTCGGCGATGCGGAGATTCTCGAGCGTCGCATCGGAAAAGACGACGCCCCATCCGAACGTATCGTGCGGGCGGTTTCGTTCGACTACCGATACGTCCCACGTTGGGAAGCGCTGCTTCGCAAGGAGCGCAGCATATAAACCGGCGGGGCCACCACCGATGCAGGTCATCTTAAACGTCGAGATCATAATCTACCACCAACGGCCCTTGATCCGAAAAACGGGGCAAAATCCGGCGTCGTGACCGGACCTGATTCCATTACAGTTGTGCGAGACGACGCGAATCAGGGTGCTTTCCCGATCATCGCTTTCGCGCCATCAAAAGGCCGTCGCCGATGGGCAGGAGCGAAGCGTCCACTCGCTCGTCGTTTGCAGCTTTCATGTTGATCGCGTGTAACGCGCGGGTGTCTTCATCTTCGGTTGCAAGATCGAGCACCGCGCCGCTCCAGAGCACGTTGTCGACGAGCATGATCCCATTTTTACGAAGCAGCCGCAATGCGTATTCATAGTAGACGTCGACGTTTGCTTTGTCGGCGTCGATAAACGCCAAATCGAAGGCTCCCGCTTGACCGGCCGTTACCAGCTCTTCCATGGTCGCCGCGGCCGGCCCGATGCGAAGGTCCACTTTCGATGCGACGCCGCCTTCCTTCCAATATCTGCGTGCGACGCTCGTGTACGTTTCGTTGATGTCGCATGCGAGCACCAGGCCGCTCGGCGGCAACGCGAGCGCGACGGCAAGAGAGCTATACCCGGTGAAAACGCCGATTTCGAGATATCGTTTCGCTTGTAAGAGGCGCACGAGCATCTGCATGAACTGCCCTTGGTCGGCACCGATCTGCATTTGCGCGTTCGGAAGCGCCGCAGTTTCGGCGCGCAACTTCGCAAGCACCGGGGCTTCGCTTACCATCGTCGATTCGATATAAGCCTGTATTCCCGGAGCGAGGATCGTGCTTCGCGCGCTCATGCGGGCGACTTAAGAAAGGTATCCATGGGGTCCATGTACGAACTGCGGCTAGCACATTCATGCACCGGCGCTCACGATTCATCTTGGCAGCGATCCCCATCCTCGCTCTCTCGATCGCCGTGCCGTTCGTCAATCGCGTCGAACCCCGGATTCTGGGTTTGCCGTTTATTCTTGCCTGGATTGCCTTCTGGGTCGTCGTAACGCCGTTCGTTGTCTTGCGCATCGGCCAAATCGAGGGACGCTGGTGAACGCGGCCACGCCTCTTGGAATCGTCGCTGCGGTCGTACTCGGCACCATGGTCTTCGCGTGGATTAACGCGCGGCGGGTGCGCATGTCACCGCAAGAATACATCGTGGGCGGTCGCGGTTTCGGGGCCGTCTTTTTGTGGGTGCTGCTCGCGGGCGAGATCTACACCACCTTCACGTTTCTGGGCGCGGCCGGATGGGCGTACAGCTTCGGGGCGCCCGCTTTTTACATCATGGCCTACGGAACGTGCGCGTATATTATCGGATATTTTCTCGCGCCCGCGATCTGGCGGATCGGGAAAGAGCGCGGCCTTCTCACCTCGCCCGATTTTTTTGCCGCCCGGTACGGGAGCAAGCCGCTCGCAGTCCTCGTGGCGGTCGTTCAGTGCGTCGCCGTGATTCCATACGTAACGTTACAGCTGAGCGGATTGCAAATCTTTCTCACGATTGCCGGTTACGGAAAAATCGACGCCCAAGCGGGAGCGGTCGTGGGCTTCCTCGCGATCATCGCGTTCGTCTTTGCGACCGGTTTGCGCGGAACCGCATGGGCGAGCATTATCAAAGATGCACTCGTAATCGGAGCGCTTCTCTTTGTGGGCATCGCGATTCCGGTGCATTTTTTCGGCTCGCCCGCCGCAATGTTCGATCAGCTGCTACGTGCCCACCCACATGCGTTGACGCTGCAATCGGTATCCGGCGTTCACGGCTCGGTGTGGTACGTTTCCACGGTTCTCCTTACCGGCATCGGATACTACATGGGGCCGCACTCCATCGCCGCGGTGTACAGCGCAAAAGATGCAAACGCGTTACGGCGCAACGCGGCATTCCTGCCGTTTTACGGCTTGATCATGCTGCTCGTGTTCTTCGCGGGCTTCAGCGCGCTGCTGATTTCGCCCGGGCTCAAAGGGATCGCGGCCGACCAATCGTTTCTCGTGATCGTCCAGCGATTTTACCCCAGCTGGGTATTGGGGTTCGTGGCCGCATCGGGAGCGCTTTGCGCGCTCGTTCCCGCAACCGCGCTTTTGCTGAGCGCGGCGAGCATCGTTGCCAAGAATATCATCGGCGACGTTTTCGGCGTGGGCCTCGAGGACAAAGCGCGCGTCTTTACGACGCGCATCATGGTGGTCGCACTCGGCCTCTTTGCCCTCGGGTTGTGGCTCGTTTTCAAAACGACGCTCGTCGAGTTACTATTGCTGTACTATAACGGCGTATCGCAATTCGCACCCGCATTCATCTTCGGTTTCTTGTGGCGCCGGACCAGCGCGCTCGGTATCGGTCTCGGTATCGTCGCGGGCCTTTCGCTGGCGCTCTACCTCGCGGCGTTCAACCTTACGCCGTTCGGTCTCAACGCGGGGTTTTTGGGGCTACTGCTCAACGCGAGCGTCGTCGTCGCCGTTTCTCTGTATTCGCGTCCGTCCGAAGAGTTCTTCGCACAGACGCACAGAAAGGCGCCCGGATGACCGCCACGATTACGGTTCCGCAGCGGATCGCCGATGATGTCGTGTTGATACGCCGCGATCTCCACATGCATCCCGAACTTGGATTTTGCGAACATCGCACCGCGGGAATCATTGCCGACCGGCTCCGCCGCCTGGGCTACGACGTACACGAGGGCGTCGGGAAAACCGGCGTGGTCGGCGTCATGCGAGGGACGCAACCCGGGCGCACGATCATGCTGCGCGCCGACATGGACGCCCTGCCGATTTTGGAAGAACGCGACCACACCTATCGCTCCCAGGCCGACGGTCGCATGCATGCCTGCGGGCACGACGGCCACGTCGCAATTCTTCTCGGGGCGGCGGCGCTTATCGCAGACCGGCGCGAAGCGCTCGCGGGAACGGTCGCTCTGGTATTCCAGCCCGCCGAGGAAGGCTTGGGCGGCGCCAAGGTGATGATCGCAGACGGCCTTTTCGAGCGGTTCGCAATCGAACGGGCGTACGGTCTTCACCTCTCGTCCTCGTATCCGACCGGCACGCTCGGCTTTCGCGAAGGGCCGATGTACGCCTCAAGCGATTCAATCGAGATCGACGTGCAGGGCGTCGGCGGACACGGTGCGGCGCCCCACGACACGATCGACCCCATCTACACCGCAGCGAACTTTATCACGTCCGTTCAAGCCGTGGTTTCGCGTCAAATCGACCCACTGGACCCCGCGGTCGTAACGATCGGCTCGATTCACGCGGGGACGACGCACAACGTTATTCCGCGCACGTGCCGGATGCTCGGAACCGTGCGCGCGTTTTCCGACGACGTTCGCAGCGCGATGCCGGAACGCATCGAACGCGCCCTTCGATCATGTTGCGACGCGTCTGGAGCGACGTACGAGTTTGATTACCTTTGGCGCTACCCCGTTACCGTAAACGACGCCGAGCAGACGCGCTACGCGCGAGCACTCGCCCAAGCGACGGCCGGCGACGACGTGGTGCTCGAAGCATCGAAGCTAATGGGGGCCGAAGATTTCTCGTTTTACGCCGAACGCGTCCCGGCGTGCTTCTACACCCTCGGATGTCGCGGCGATGTAAACACCGGATACCCCCATCACTCAAGCTTGTTCGACATCGACGAGCGGGCGTTACCGGTCGGCGTCGCGATGATGACGGCACTTGCGCTTGACGCACCGAGGAACGCGCCGTAAGCGACGCTTTCGACACGCCGACAATACCTGAAGTCGTCGAACCGCGCTCGCTCGATGACTAT
>JBDTFK010000291.1:0-9589 GCA_039937995.1 Vulcanimicrobiaceae bacterium
GGAACACCTCATCAAGCGGCACGCCGAAAACGTGGGCGATTCGAAATGCCGCTTCCAAAGAGGGCGAATACTTTCCCGATTCGATCGACGCGATCGTCTGACGCGTTACACCGATGCGTTCTCCCAGCTCGCCTTGGGAAATTTCGCCGTTAAGAAAGCGCAACGTACGGATCCGGTTGGCGATCGATCCTTGAATCATGCTTGCCGGCGATAGCTGACGACGATCACGCTATAATGAACGAGTTCGGCGGCGACGATCGTCGCAAGCGCCGCATTGATGATCGCCCAACCGCTCGAGTTGAACGGCATGACGCAGCCGACAAGAATCATGCCCGCGATGAGGACGTAGTAGGCGAACGCAATCGATCGGCTTGTGATTGCCCGGTCGCGCTCGTCGGGCGGCGTTCGCGCTTCTCGGGGTGAGGCGATCGCGAAGAATGCGTAACCGGCGGCCAAGATGATCGCCTGCGCGATAACGACGATGGCAAAGAAGCCGAGCTGGTGCAAGTCCGGCACCGCGGACGCGGCGCGACTGCGCCCTGCGGTTATCGCAAAATAGGGCCCGAACGTAACCGCAATAGCGATCAGCGTAAGCCAGGCGGTTTTCTCACGGTACGGCAACGTTCTTTATCCCTTTCAATAGAGCGTGACCGGAATGTAACATAAAGCATACGCAATGTCAATAAAATTATACATTAAGTAACACAAACCATACCGATACACGTAGCGAGCGGCGGGCCGCGAAGCGACGGGTTCCACCCAGTCCGCTTAGATCGAGTTCCTAAAATGGTGTGCTCTGAGAAGCCGGGGTGTGCCATGCCGCGCGGGCGTTTTTTACTCTGTTAAAGTCGGTGATTAGCTTAGCAAGTAGTTGGGGAATTCCGGTTGGGTTTGGTAGGCGGCGTACGGCCGCTTTTTTCGTCGTGCTTGGGGGTGAATTTTTGATTGCATCTTGATATGTTGCCTAGCGCGCTCCCAGGGGGCCGATGATAGAGTAGGTTTGGGATTTATTTCTCCTGCGAAACAACGGCCTGGTCTCGTGCGTAGGGTGGGATGAATGCTCTTCAAGGAGTCTCTATCGTGTGGTTAACGCGCTTTGCAATCAATCGTTGGGTGATCACCACCATGGTGTTCGCCGCGCTTGTTATTTTCGGCCTGATCTCGTTCACGCAGTTAGGCCGGAGTTCTAACCCGCCCAACACCGATTTTCCGGTCGTGGTGGTCTACGCCGGGTACCCGGGCGCGGCACCGCAAGACATGGAGCGCATGGTCATCAAGCCCATCGAAGACCAGATGACGGGCTTGGAAAATCTCGATGAACTCGACGCGACGGCGCAAGAAGGCAGCGCCGCGGTTGTTGCCATTTTCAAAATGGGAACCGATCTGAATCTTGCCGCAATCGACGTGCAGCGCCGCGTCGACATAGCGCGCACATACATGCCGAGCGATCTCAATCCGCCCGACGTAAGTAAGGAAGGCCAGTCGGAACCGCCGCTGCTCGACATCGCGATCAGTTCGAACTCCTTGACGCAAACGCAAATCGCCGATGTTGTGAACAACCAGGTTTCACCGCTCGTCCAGCAGATTCCAAACGTGCAGACCGTGGACGTTCGCGGCACCTCGGATCGCGAGTTTCACGTTCAACCCAATCCGACGAGACTCGTGGGCGCGAACGCGACGCTCACCGACGTCTTTGGAGCGGTGGCCGCGAACAACGTCAACGTTCCCGGCGGTATCATGACGCAACCGACGCAAGAGGGTACGGTTGCTATTCATTCCTACATCAATGCGGCCGACGACATCCTCGGCATTCCTTTGATGGTTCCGGGATCGTCGAATAAGAACTTGCACGTCGGCGACGTAGCAACGGCAGTCGACAGTCACGTTGAAATGCGGTCGATCTCGCACTACAACGGTCAGCCTCGCGTGTATATGAGCGTTAATCCGACGCTCGGTGCCGACCAGATCAAGTCAACGGAAACGGCGCGAGCGCAAATGGCGATGATCGAAGCGAAGTTTCCCCAACTGAAGTTCCACGAGATCGATGCACCGGCGGACTACACGGCGAAAAGCCTCTGGGGCGTCGGTCAGTCGCTGCTCGAAGGCATATTCCTAACGGCAATCGTCATGCTGCTCTTCCTGCACGCGTGGCGCAATGCGGTCGTCGTCTTCCTCGCGATCCCGACGTCGATTCTCGCTACCTTCATTCTCATGCGCTTGTTCAGTTTTCACATCGATTCGCTCTCGATGATGGGGCTGTCGCTGATTATCGGTATTCTCGTCGACGACTCGATCGTCGTACTGGAGAATATAACCCGACATCGAGATATGGGCGAAGAGCCGATGACGGCTGCGATCAACGGACGCTCCGAAATCGGCAGCGCGGCGGTCGCAATTACGATGGTCGACGTCATCGTCTTCCTTCCGATCGCATTCTTGCCGGGTATCGTCGGCGCGTACCTCAAAGAGTTCGCGGCGGTGGTTGTCATCGCGACGCTGTTCTCGCTGCTCGTATCGTTTACGCTGACGCCGCTGCTCGCGGCCCGGTGGAGCGTCACGCGGCGGTCCGAGGCCACGCCGAAATGGCTAACGGCGCTCGATAACCGTTTACTCGACGCGGCGCTGTTCACGACGGCCATCGTGCTTTTCGGAGTGGGAACGGTTACCGGATGGTACCTCCTCAGTACGGCCGGCGTTTTCATCGTAGCCTTGCTCGTGCTCAACGCGTTCGTTCATCGTTACGACGCGATACTTGGGTTTTACCGGAATACCGCGCTTCCATTTGCACTCGAACACGGCTCGTTCGTTGTGTTCGTGTGCAGCGTACTCTTTTTCAACGCGGTTTCTCTTGCCATGGGCGCCGGGCAAGCCACGATTGCAATCGATGCGGCGGTTCTCGCGGGTACGGTGATGTGCTATGGGGCCGCGTTCGCATTACGCAGGATAAAGGGGATGAAGCGCGGTTTCGCTTCGCTCGGAACGCAACGTCCGCTCATGGTCGCGACGCTCGCGCTACCGGTCGTCGTTTGCGGGGTCATGCTCCTACTCGGCGGAATCAGCACCGACTTCGTTCCGCAGCAGCAAGACGGTTCGATCGGAATTACCGTCACCTATCCGCCCGGCACGCCCATCGCGACGACGAATAAATACGTCGTTCGGCTTGAAAAGGCCGCGATGAAAATCGACGGCGTCAAATCGGTGAGTTCGACGGTCGGACGTAAGCAGTCGGGTCACGGGAGCGTCACGGGCGGGAATTATGCGACGCTCAACGCGCAGATGGCCGACGACCGCATCAAAGACACGAACAACGCAAGCGATGCGATTCGCAAGCTTGCGTATCTCGTTCCGGGCGCTCAATTCGAAGTCGCAGGCGATAGTGGAAACGGGTCGGCCATCTTTTACGCCCTCACCGGTCCGGACGACGCAATCGGTCCGGCCGCGGAAAAAGTCGCTAGCTACCTGCGGTCCTTGCGAGCATCGGTAAACGTTCAGACGACCGCGGAGTCGGGCGCTCCGCGGCTTAACGTCGATGTGGACCGCGCGAAATGTGCGCTACTCGGAATCAACCCGTCGGATGCGGCGAACGTTGCGCGCATCGCCGTGGACGGCGCCGTAGCCACCAAAGTGCGAACGTCAACCGGCCTAGTCGACGTGCGCGTGCAATTCCCGATCGACGATCGCAACACGGTCGAAGCACTCAAAAACGTTCGCGTTCGCGCCGCGGATGGGACGCTCGTTCCCCTCGGTTCGATCGCGGCGTTCACATGGACCAAGGCTCCAACGAAGATCGAACGTATGAACCGCCAACGCGTTGTTAACGTGCTCGGCGATATTCTTCCGGGTCACTCGCTCGGCGAAGTGTCGGGGCCGCTCGAAAAGAAGCTCAAAGAGCCGGGCTTCTTACCTGAAGGCGTTGGGCTCAAGCCCGAAGGCAACTCGCAATACATGGTCGAGACGTTCGTAAACATGGGCATCGCGCTCGTGACCTCGTTTATGCTCGTCTACATGCTCATGGTGATACTCTACGGATCGTTCCTCGAGCCGTTCATCGTGATGTTCTCCGTGCCGCTCGCGGTAATCGGCGCGCTCACGTTCCTTGCGCTCATGGGAAGACTACCCGGCGGCCAGGCGCAGTCGCTCAACATCATCTCGATGCTCGGCATCGTCATGCTCTTCGGACTCGTCGCGAAAAACGGGATATTGCTCGTCGACTACTCGAACACGTTGTGTAAACGCGGCATGCGCGTTCGCGACGCGGTGTTGCAGGCTTCCGGGACACGTTTCCGTCCGATTATCATGACGACCGCGGCGATGATCTTCGGCATGTTGCCGCTCGCGCTCGGATACGCTGAGGGCGGCGAGTGGCGGCAAGCGATCGGGACGGTTATCATCGGCGGTCTCTCGAGCTCGCTCGTGCTCACGCTCTTCCTCGTGCCGATGGTGTATAACACGTGGATGGGCGCACTGGAACGCCGCGCCGACCGCAAGGCCGTCCAAGAAGAACTCGCACCGCAAATCGTGGGAGCCTCACCGGCGCGGGCTTAGCGCATGCCTGGTTAGGTCAAGCGCACGCTTGGGTATAACCTCGCACGATGAATAGCAAAATACCACACCTATTGGCGATCGCCGGCTTCGTAGCAGCAACGTTCGGAACTGCGAATGCAGCCGGCGTTACTATTATCGTGAACGGATCGCAAATGAGCTTCGATCAGCCGCCGATCGAGCGAGCCGGTCGAGTTTTTGTGCCGCTTCGCGGCGTATTCGAGCGCCTCGGGGCAAGCGTGGTCTACTCGAACGGCCTCATTAACGCAACCGGAAGTGGACGCACTATTTCGCTCCACATCGGATCTACTCAAGCGACGGTGAACGGCCAGTCGCAGTACGTGGACGTGGCTCCGTTTCTTGTAGGCGCCCGCACGCTCGTACCCCTGCGCTTCGTCGCGCAAGCTCTCGGCGCGGTCGTCGACTACAACAACTCCAACTCGACCGTGACGATTACCGGCGGAAACGCAAATATGGGCACTCCACCGGCCAATCGTTCGTTCTTTCTCACGAACAAACGCCCCACAACGTCAACGGGAACGGCCTCGCCCGCAATTCATGCCGAATTTAGCGAGCCGGTCCGGCGCGACACGATGCGCGTTGCAATCGATGGTACCGACGTCACCGGTCGAGTCTACGCCAATGCAAACGGCTTCGATGTTTCGCCGGTGTCGCCGCTCGCCGTGGGCAGTCATCGCGTTAGCGTTACCGGCACGACCGAAGCGGGGAATTCGTTCTCAACCGGATGGAGCTTCACGTCGGGCGGCACGCCCTCGAGCGGGGCGAATTCGATCGGGCGAATCTCACCCGCCGACAGCGCGACCGTGCGGGGCACGTTTACACTGAGCGGACGTACCTTGCCGAACTCGCGCATTCACATCGTGGCGAGCAGCGCGGCGAGCGCGTTCGGCGGTTTGTTGCAGATCGGAACGGGGACGTTTCAAACGGATGCGACGGCGGATGCGAACGGGGTTTTCAGCGCGACGATTGCGACGAATGCAGCGGGCGGTAGTCAAATCCGCGTGCTCATTGTGTCGACTGCGCCGAACGGTTCGTCCACGGAGCGATCGCTAACCTACAACACGTAACCTCGCAAACGGCGAGAGAAGGAAGCCCCGGGCACAACCGCACGGGGCTTTTTCGCTGCGCCGATGAAGTAAAACGCGATGGTGGTGGATATTGGACTGACTCGCTTCCAGAGCGCGCTCGAGGACGCGACGAACGCGTGAGGCGGGCGCTCGTCACCGGTGCGGCGAGCGGTCTCGCGGCCGGCATCGCCGCCCATCTCGCGCGAACCGGTTTCGAGCAAGTCACGATAACCTATCGCACGACCTCGCCCGAAGCAACGCTCCAGGCGGTCGTAGCGAACGGTGCCCTCGCCAATGCGGTGCGGATTGACTTCTCGGCCGATGTGTTGGAGGTGGAAGCGCTACTCGAAACCTGCGTGCACGCTCACGGCCCCTTCGATACGCTCGTGCATGCGGTCGGACCGCTGGTAGTAAAGCGTTTTGCACGTCTCACGATGGCCGACTACCAGGAGATGTTCGACGGCAACATGCGTAGCACGGTGATGGCGGCGCGTGCCGTGTTGCCCGCAATGCGCGAAGCGCAATTCGGCCGTATCGTCGTCTTCGGCATGAACGGGTCGAGCGAAACGCGGCCGTATCGCGGATTCACGCTGCATCAGGCCGCGAAGAGCGCCGTCGTGGCCTTCGCGCGCGGTCTCGCGCTCGAGGAAGCGCAGCACGGCATAACGGTCAACGTCATCGAGCCGGGCGACATTCGTCATAAGGAGATCACGCGCGAGGACGCGCGTGCGCGCAGCGGTCCTGCGCCGCGCGGACGTCCGGGCAGCTACGAAGACGTTGCCGATGCGGTCTCCTTTTTCGTTGCTCCGGATCGGGATTTCATAACGGGCGCCGTGCTTTCGGTAACCGGGGGGTTGACCGAGGCCGACGAGCGAAACGCGTCCCGTCCATGAAATATCGCGATGATACGGTCGAGCACCGCGCCTTTGCGCTGCCGGGTGCCCGTTTGCAATACGGTCCCGATAAGACCGTTGAGGTCGAGCATATCGACCTTCACCTCGAACCCCACCTGGAGAGTCGCAGCCTCGACGGTGTATGCACTACGACGGTGCGTGCGCTCGATGAGCCCGTAGAGCGGCTCGTTCTCAATGCCGTGGATCTCGATGTGAGATCGATTCAGAGCGACGGGGTCGCGCTACGGTTCGAGCGGCGTAACGGTACGCTTGCCTTGCACTTTTCGCCGCCGCTCGCCGCCGGCGCTCGCACGTCTTTTAGCGTCACGTACCGCGTTACCGATCCGCGCCACGGATTGTTCTTCGTCGAACCTTCGCCGCAGTACCCGGATAGCATCGCTCACGTATGGACGCAAAGCCAGGACGAAAACGCCCGTTTTTGGTTTCCGTGCCTGGACTATCCACACGTAAAGCAAACGACGTCCACGACTGTCGTCGTGCCGCTCGGCCAATTCGCGCTTGCCAATGGGGAACTCGTCGAACGGCGGAACGAAGACGGCCGCACGATCTTCAAATATCGTCAAGACGTTCCGCATAGCACGTACCTCGTGACACTCGTTGCCGGCCCGTTCGTCGAAATCGATCAAGGCAAAGCAGGCGCCGGCGCGGTCCCCGTAGCGTACTACGTCTTACCCGGTCGCGAAGCCGACGGCAAGCGAGCGTTCGGGAATACGCCTCGGATGATCGATGTTTTCGAAAAGCAGATCGGTACGCCGTATCCCTACGCGCGGTACTCGCAAATCGCCGTGGCCGACTTCATTTTCGGCGGGATGGAAAACACTACGGCGACCACGCAGACGGACCGCACGTTGCACGACGCGACGGCGCACCTGGATTTCTCGAGCGACCCGCTCGTCTCTCACGAGCTCGCGCACCAGTGGTTCGGCGATTTACTCACTTGCCGCGATTGGTCGCATGCGTGGTTGAACGAAGGGTTTGCGACGTATTTCGAATGCGTGTGGCGCGAAGCCGATCTGGGGTACGACGAGTATCTCTACGACGTTTTCGGCTGCGTAGCACGCTACTTGGACGAAGACGGAAACCGTTACCGCCGCCCGATCGTATGCAATCATTTCCGCGACCCGATCGAGTTGTTCGACCGCCATCTCTACGAAAAGGGCGGCGCGGTTATCCACATGCTGCGCGGCGAGCTTGGCGAAGCGCGGTTTTGGCGTTCGATCGCACACTACGTGAAGAGCAACGCTCAGCGGAACGTGGAAACGATCGATCTCATTCGCGCAATCGAGGAGTCGAGCGGGCGCAACATGCGCGCGTTTTTCGATCAATGGATTTTTCGAAGCGGGCATCCCGATCTTGAGTTCAACATAGCCTGGGACGCCTCGCGCAAAGCGGCGACCGTTACGATCGATCAAAAGCAAGCGATCGACGACGAGAATCCGGCGTTTACTTTCGACATCGACCTGGGTTTTTGCAGCACCGTTCCCGGCGAGATCGCCGAAAACGCGGGGCGGGATCCTTTGCCGGGCGAGCGGCGCGTTCGGGTGAGCGTGGAACGCGGCCACGAAACGATCACTATTCCACTTGAAAATGAGCCGAAGCTCGTCCGCATCGACCCAGGGGCGTGTATTTTGGGGAGCGTCAAGTACACGATGGCTCCGGAGTTCGCGGCAGCGTCCTTGCAAGGCGATCCCGATGTCGTGGCGCGAATCCGGGCGGCGCGAGCCCTGGCAAAAGACGGATCGCATGCCGCTCGGGAAGCGCTGCGCGCGGCCTTTGCGAACGATCCGTTCTGGGGCGTCCTGGACGAAGCGGCAAACGCGCTCGGATCGACAATGGCGCCTTGGGCGCGCGATATCTTGATCGGTGCGCTCGCTCACGCGCATCCGAAAGTCCGCCGCTCGGCCGCGGCCGCGCTCGGAAATTTTCGCGACGAGAACGTCGCGACCGCGCTCATCGTCCCGGCGCAATCGGACACCTCCTATTTTGTCCGTGCATCGGCGCTCGCTTCCCTCGGGAAAACGCGCGACAAGCGCGCGTTCGAGATTCTCTCGGCAGCCGTAGCGCAACGTACGTGGAACGGCACCGTGGAAGCCGGAGCGGTGCGCGGCCTCGCGGAGCTAGCGGACGATCGCGCCGTGGAACGTATTATCGACGCGACCCGTTCGGGCGGCGACGAAGGTTTGCGTCGCGCGGCGGCGACGGCGCTTGGGCGCAGCGGCGAATTGCTTGCACAAGCACGCACGCGCGTAGTCGATGCGCTCGGGAGCCTTTTGGATGACCCGATGTTCCTCGTGCAACTCGCGGCGATAGCGGCCGCCGAAGCGCTGGAAGATTCGCGTTTGCTCGGCTCGCTCGACCGCCTTTCGACGAGCGGATTCGACGCTCGTGTGCGCAGGGACGCGATGGAAGCGGCGATGCGCATTCGCGAATCACAAAAAGTGCCGTCACAGGTAAGCGCGATGCGCTCAGATCTCGATGCGTTACGTGAAGAACAGCGAAAGCTTCAGGAGAAGATCGAAGCGATATCGCGGACGTAGGCGCGCTTTCGGCGCAATCCTAACCATCGTCGCTGCGCTCGCATTCGGTGCGACGGTGGTACGTGGATTGCATCGTAGCGTGGCGTCCGCAGTTGCGACGAACGCCCTTACGACGCCGCGCCCCGCGCCGCCGGCTTCACCTTGGAGCCCGGCGCAAGCGGGACATTTGCGGGCGACGCTGCGTTCCGCACTCGCACCGGCGGTCGAGGGAATGGGGAACTATAGCTTCGCCGTTATCGATGCGGGCGGCCGGCTCATCTACGACGACCAAAGCTCGCACGCGGTCACTCCGGCATCCGTCCTTAAACTTGTCGTCGCGCATACGGCGCTCGACCTGCTCGGACCCGCTTACCGCTTTCACACGATCGCCGTCGCAGAACACGGCTTCGACGCCGGAGGCGCGATCGACGGAAACCTGTGGATTGTCGGGTCCGGCGATCCGTCTTTGCGCAGCAGCGATCTGCGCGCCGGGATCGCGTCGCTGCGGCGTCAAGGGCTGCGCAGCATC
>JBDTFK010000292.1:0-6634 GCA_039937995.1 Vulcanimicrobiaceae bacterium
AAGACCTGCACGGCACGTTTGGAGACCGCCGTTACGAAACGTTGCGAAACCTCGCAACGTCGGTCGATTTGGAATATTTCGGCATCGATTGTGCGATTGGACGCAACGGTCGAGTCTTAGTATTTGAGGCCGACCCGGCAATGCTGGTTCATACGAGCGATCCGGTCGAACTATATCCTTACAAACACAAATACGTGCCTCGAATCTACCGGGCCGTCGAGCGCATGATAGACGAGCGTAAAGCTGCCGATACATAAGGAACCATGGCTTTCGTTCGCTCCTACGATACCGCCGTCATCGGCGGGGGCGCCTCGGGTTCGTCTGTCTTGCTCGCGCTCGCGCAGATTGCCGGCCCGGCGTACCGCGCCGTTCTCTTCGAGCCGCTTGCTCCCGGTCCGGGAATTGCCTACGGCGCGCAACCCGAGTCGCTGCTGATGAACGGCCCGGCACGCGCGATGTCCATCGTGCCCGGCGACGACGGCCACCTCATGCGCTGGCTGGGAAACGAGCCCGCGCACGCGCTGATCTCGCGGAAGCGCTACGGCGAATACGTACGGCAAACGATGAGCGCCGCGTTCGCTTCGACGCCCTCGTTGACGCATCGCGCAGCCGAGATCGTCGACATGGAATCCCGCGACGGCGGTTACCGGCTGACCGATCGCCTCGGGTGCGAATACTTTGCGAGCAGCGTCGTGCTCGCACTCGGAAATTTTGCGCCGGCCGACGATTTCTTGCCCGCGGAAGTCCGCGGGCACCGCGGATATTGCGGAAATCCGTGGCAGATTGACGTTAACGCAATGCATGGCGACGTCGCGATTGTCGGCAGCCGGTTAACGGCCATGGACGTAGCGGCGCAGTTGGACGAAAAAGGGTTCGCCGGCACGATTCACATGATCTCGCGCCACGGGATCCTGCCGACGATGGAAAACAGCCGCATTGTCGGGCTCGATTCGGCCTCCCTCGCTCTCAACGCGCGTAGCCCACGCGCGCTCGTGCGATCGATGCGACTCGCCGTTCGGGAACACGTCGCGCGCGGCGGCGATTGGCGGTCGGTCGTGGAATCAATTCGCCCGATCGCATCCGCAATTTGGGTATCGTGGCCCCTTGCCGAGCAGCAACGGTTCTTGCGCCACCTGCAGCCCGTTTGGGCCGCATGCCGCTACCGCGTTCCGGTCGCGACGTATGCCGCGTACCAAAACCTAGCACAGCGCGGAATTTTGCGCTTGATTCGGGGCCGGATTACGGGAGCCCGCCCATCCGGTGAGAATACGCTTCGCATGGTAATCTCACGACCCGGCGACTCGACCGCGATCGACGTGTCCACCATCGTGAACGCGACGGGACCAAACGCTAACTATGCAACGATTGGGCATCCCCTCGTTCGCAATGCCATGCGCCGAGGGCTAATTCGCGCCGACGACCTGCGGCTCGGCCTCGACGTCACACCCGAATTGAATTGCATCTCCCAAAACGGGTCGCCGCAACCACGCCTCTTTACCATCGGACCGGCCCTTCGCGGACGTTTTTACGAAACGACAGCTATTCCGGAAATTCGCGCCCACGCACAGCACATCGCCGGCGCTCTCGTCGCGCTCGAGGTAGGGGCGACGCTCGGAGCGGTTTCATGACGTCGACGTTAGACGCCATGCTCGCGCATTCGATGCAAGACGATCGGCTGGTGGACGCGATGCAAGCCGGAATCGCAGCGTTTACGCGCTATCGCGATGAGATTCCGCTCCTCGAACTGAGCTATACGCGAATGCTTCTGCGAAAGACCCACGACTATGAACTGGTCGCAATGCAATGGGCACCGGGAGCGATAAGCCCGATTCACGATCATGGAAAGTCACGATGTTGGGTTGTCGTTCTCGAAGGCACGCTCGAGGTCGAGAGCTACGATCGCCTCGACGACGGAACGGGAGAAATCGCGAGCCTGGGAGCGCCGTGCAGCGCAACCCTCAAAACGGACGAACTCGACCACCGCCTGAATTGGCGCGAGTTGCACCGCGTTCGAAATACGCAGCGGGTAAGCAGCTACTCGCTCCAAGTCTATGCTTCCCCGCAATTCGACTACGTCGTCATCGACGACGTTACGTTCCATTGCATGCGCGCGTTGCCAAAATACGACGCGACATTCGCGCTTTAGTCGTTCGCCGTAACTCACTTTAAATAGTCGACGATCCATCCAATCCAGCGGCGGTCCACGTCTTGGCTTCGGATGGGGTCGCCGGGAAAATGGCCGCCGACCGGATATGCGAAGAACTGCGTCTTGGTTCCGCGATTCGATAGCGCGCGAAACATTTCGTAGGATTGCGTAATCGGCACACGCGCGTCACCGGTATCGCTGAGAATCAGCGTGGGCGTGCTGATCTTCCACGCATAGCTGACGGGCGACTGATCCCTGTAGGCTTTCATTTCGCCTTTCAACCACGGCGACTTCAGTCCGAAGTTGTAACGCACGCCGACGCTGTTGTCGGAGAGATCGTACTCATCGACCCAATTGTTGACCGCGGCTCCCGCCACTGCGGCTTTCCAAATATCATAGTGGCCTTCCATCCACGACGTCATGTAACCGCCGTATGACCAGCCGGAGACCGCAACGCGCGATGTGTCGATGTGATAGGTGCTTTCGAGGGCGGAAATTCCGGCCATGACGTCCCTGCCCGGTCCGGCGCCCGCGTCGTTCATGATGGCGTACCAATATTTCTCACCCATATTGTCGCTGCCGCGGTAGTTGGGATTGAACACAATATATCCGTGCGCGGCGAGCAGCTGATTGAAGCTGCTAAAACCGGTTAACGATGACGAGTTCGGTCCGCCGTGAATGACGAGGACGAGCGGATACGTCTTACTTGAATCGTATCCGGGTGGAAGCGTAACGGTACCGTTTTCATCGAACCCTTCGTTGGTCCACGCGATCGGCTTTACGGCGCCGAGGTCGAGTTTTGCGATTTGGTCGTTGTAAGTCGTCAACCGCAACGGAGTGGCCGCGGTCGAAGCCATGTAGTACAACTCCGTCGGCCGGTTCGCTTCGGTCGCAGCAAAAGCAATCGCGCCGGTCTTGGAAATCGAAGCGTCCAGCCAAAACCCCTGAACCGGCTGCACGGAGCCGAGGTCGATACGATGTGCGAGCCCGGCCAGCGGTTTAACCCACAGCGCCGCGTCCGTGCCCTTGTGCCCCGAGACGAGCAAAGCGTCGCCCGTAGGTAGCCACATCGCTCGCTGCACGTTAGTGTTTACGTCGTCTCCGCCGGTCACATCGAAGCCGTCGCCACCTGAGGACGGCGCAACAAAGATGTCATTCTCGGCCGATCCGTCGCCGTCGTGCGGATACCAGTACGAAATGTGCGCGCCGTCGGGTGAAAACTCCCCAAAACCCTCGAACTTCGCATGCGAGGTAAGGGGTTTAATCGCCCCGCTTGCGACATCGAGCGTCGCTACGATCGACATGTCGCCATCGGCGTTGTATGCATTCGGCATCTTGGTGAACGCGATCGATTTTCCGTCGGGCGACCAGGATATGGGAGCACCGGGGGAACTCGGCGGCTGAGCAGACGGTAAGCTCCATGTGCCGCTCGTTAAACGGTGCATTTGCGACCCGTCGGCGTTCACCAGCCAAATATGGTTGGGCAACGGAGCGGAGGTCGTATTGTACGCTTGATCGCCGACGACGAATGCGTCCAGATGTTTTTCGATCTGCTTCTTGTTCGGCGCCTCGTCGGCCGTCACGAACGCAATTGCCCCGCCGTCGGGGCGCCATGCAAACTGTTGCACGCCCGAGCGCGCATTCGTGACGGGGGTTGGATCGCCGCCGCGCATATCCATAACGTAAATTTGCTGCCGGGCATCTTTCCCTTCGCCTTTGAGCGACAGAAACGCCAATCGCCCGCCGTCGGGCGACCAAGCCGGTGACGATAGGCCGGTGCGGTCGTTTGTCAACGTGCGATTCGCCTTCGCCGCGATATCGTACAGAGCGAGCGTGCGGATGTACTTGTCTCCTTTCATATCCGCGCGCGAGACGATGTACGCAATCTCTTTCCCGTCCGGAGATATGGCCACGTCCGATACGCCGGTAATGTTCGGCAGGTCCTCGAGCGATATCGTTCGCGATGCCGCGAGCCCAGTCGTAGCGAGGCTTGCTGCAAGAGCGAGCGCGACCGTCAGTTGCTTCTTCATCATCGTCACCCTCTTACTTTAGATACCGATCGAGCCACGCCAGCCACCGTTTGTTCACATCCTCGGAACGCACGGGGTCGGATGGGAAATGGCCGTGAACGGGATACGCCACGAACTGCACGGGTGTCCCGTTGTCTTTAATCGCGTGATAGAGTTTGAATGAATTGGTGATCACAACGTTGTTGTCACCGATATCACCCATAATCAACGTCGGCGTCGTCACCTGATTCGCGTAAGTAATCGGCGACTGGTCGCGCCACTCTTGCGAGTATTTCGGGTCCCAGGGGACTCCGTGGAAAAACGGGACGTCGGTGTAGACGTAAAACGCAAGGTTGAAGTCGTCGAACCAATCGTCGAGCGACGCGCCGCTCACGGCGGCCTTCCAAATGTGTTGATGACCGATAAGCCACGACGTCATGTATCCGCCGTACGACCATCCCGAGATGCCGATACGCGACGTATCCACGACGCCCATCTTCTCGACCTGCGCCAGCCCCGCCATCACGTCTTTTCCGGGACCGTCACCGGCGTCGTACGTAATCGCGTGCTCGTAAGCATCGCCTAAATTCGTGCTCCCACGATAGTTCGGTGAAAAAACGAAGTACCCGTGAGATGCGAATATTTGACGCTGAGTGTTCCAACCGGTGCCGGAAGCGCCTTGAGGTCCGCCGTGAATGACCAATACTAGCGGAGCTTTTCCGCCGTGATAGTGTAGCGGATATGTAAGCACGCCGTCCTCCTTGAACGGCCCTTTAGTTGCGTTCCAACTCACACCGATGGTTTTTGCGACGCCGGCCCGCACCGCAAATTCGTTTTCATCCGTAAGCGCAACCGCGCGCGATCCGTTATAGACGTAGAGTTCGCCCGGATGCGTTGGGGTCGAACCGGTAAAGACCAGGGCGCCGCTGTTGGAGGTGTTTCCGAGCCCCGTGGGTTGAACGTCGCCGAGATCGATTCTCTTCGCTCGCCCTTCGAGCGGCCGGTACCAGAGCGCGCCGGTCGTGGCGTCTGAAGTAACGATCCACAGGCCGTCACCCTTTGCGTTCCACGAATAGGCGTCGACACTTCGGTCCAAGTCGCGACGCAAATCGGTTATGAGCTTGCCCGACTCGGTCGTAACGTACAGATCGACGCCTTGTGTATAGTCGCCGCCGGTATTGCGTACGTACGCGATGTCGCCTCCGTGCGGAGCGAACGCCTGCGACGATTCGATGCGCTTGCCGTCGAGCGAGCGCCGGGCGCCGCTCGCGACGTCGACAACCTCGATTTTGGCCGCGAGCGAATCGCCGACGAACGGCGTCGGAAAATGCTCGATTGCAAGGCTTCGCCCATCCGGTGACCACGAAAGATCGCTACCGCCGTCGGGCGACACGTTCCCGATACTCCACGATCCCGAGGTTAAACGGTGCGCCGGTCCGCCCGATGCGTTAATCCACCACGCGTGTACCGGAGGCGTCGCCGAATCGTGCAGATAGTCGTTATCGTGGACCTCGAAGGCATCGCGATGCTCGTCGACCGCCTTCTGGTTGGGATCCTCGTCCTGCATCGCATACGCGAATCGAGTACCGTCGGGACTCCAAGCATAGTTGACGATGCCCGTCTTTGCGTGAGTTACCTCACGCGCGTCGCCGCCGTCCATGGGCATAACGAAAATTTGAGACTGAGGATTCTTCTCATCGTCGTCCACGGCGACGAACGCGATGCTCAAGCCGTCCGGCGACCATTGCGGGCTTCCGACGCCTTTTCGATCGAACGTCAGCGGCCGTCGGCGGTGTGTACGGACGTCTATGAGTATCAGTTGCCGGTCGGTCCGGTCCTTTTCAAAATCCGCTTTTCCGCGCACGTAAACGACGTGAGTCCCATCGGGTGAAATCTGTGCCTCGCCTATTGTGACGAGATTTCGCGCATCGCTGAAATCGAAGGCTGCCGCCGGCAGCGATAGCGCGCAAAAAAGTGCAAACAGACTAAGGCTCGAGATAGCGCGCATGCATATCTTCCTATTTTTAAGGCGCCGGTGGGGAATTAATCTCTTAGGGAAACGGCTTCGCCGTCGCAACTGAGAAGCCCGTCGCGTTCCAGGGCAAAAATGAGTCCGTTGAAATCGTCGATCGAGTGCGCCGCCGGCACCGTTTGCAGTTCGTGGTGCAGATCGAGCAGCGATATCCGATCGCCGGCCTCGAGCCCCCTCAAGCGCTCGACGATGCGACCGCGCGCGAACCGGGTCGTTTGCTCGAACGCGATGGCGTTCTGCGGCGACGGTGCCTTGGCGTAGCGTTTGCGCAGCGAACGAAGTTCCGTCATGTCTACGGGCGCCGATGCGCAAAGGGCGCGCAGCGGACAGGCCCCGCAGAGCGGCGTCCGCGCCGTGCAAACGGCGGCGCCCAGGTCCATCATCGCCGAATTCCAATCGTGACCGGATCCCTGAGGCACCGCAGCGCGCGCAGCCTCGTCAATCTGC
>JBDTFK010000293.1:0-2502 GCA_039937995.1 Vulcanimicrobiaceae bacterium
GACGTCGGTGGTTCCAATGCAATAGCGAGCGATGTTCGCGACGCGAGTGAGCTCGGCCGGATACCGGGTCCGCGCATGCGCGTGGCCGGTGCGGTACTCTGCATGACCGGCGGCCATGGTTGGTTTCTTGGTCGCGCAATCGACGGTCCGTGGGACGCGCGCAAAGCCGTTCGCGAGCAGTTGTGGGCCGGCGCGGATTGCATTAAACTCATCGCGACCGGCGGAGTTCTGACCAAAGGCGCGGTTCCCGGCAATGCACAACTCTTACCCGAAGAATTGGAAGCCGCAATTCATGAAGCGCACCGGCACGGCATGCGCGTCGCCGCGCACGCGATCGGCACCGAAGGCATCAACAATGCGCTACGCGCCGGAGTCG
Source organism: Vulcanimicrobiaceae bacterium (assembly GCA_039937995.1). Taxonomy (GTDB): domain Bacteria; phylum Vulcanimicrobiota; class Vulcanimicrobiia; order Vulcanimicrobiales; family Vulcanimicrobiaceae; genus JALYTY01. The sequence continues at coordinate 377 of JBDTFK010000293.1, forward strand.
ATTCAATCGAGCACGGACACATGCTCGACGACGATGCGATCGAACTCTTCAAAACGCGCGGAACCTACCTCGTGCCCACGTTGACCGCACCGACGTGTATTCTCGAACACGTGCACGAGGGTTCGCAGCCGGCCTGGGTTATCGAAAAAGCGCTGTTTGTAAACGAAGCGATGCAGAGCAACATCCGCCGCGCGTACGAAGCGGGGGTTAAGGTTGCAGGGGGCTCCGACGCGGGAACGCCGTTCAACTACCACGCGAACTATGCCTACGAAGTTGAGTTGATGCACACGTTGCTGGGGATGACACCCCAACAGGCCTTACACGCAGCGACGGCGGTCGCGGCCGAACTTCTCGGTTTTCATCGCGGCATTCTCGCACCTGGTGAGCCGGCCGACCTCCTGCTGCTCGCGCGCGATGTCGGCGAGGATATTCGCGCGCTCCGTAACCCGGAGCGGGTTATCAAATCCGGCGTGCTCGTACGGTGAACGTTCGCGGGCTTCGCCTCGCGCTGCTCGCACCGATCTCGTGGCCGACGCCGCCACGCGGTTATGGCCCGTGGGAACAGATCGCGTTTAATATCGCCGACGGCATGCGCCGCCGCGGCGCCGATGTCACGCTTTTTGCGACGGGAAACTCACAATTCGAGGGGCGTGTTTCGTCGGTCATTCCGGTCGGCATCAACCAAGATCCCGCGCTAAACGGCGAAGTGTATACGGCGCTGCATATCGGCGAGCTTTTCCGGCAAGCTGAGGATTTTGATCTCATCCACAACAACTTCGATTGGAAGCCGATGACGTATGCGCTCGGTTCGCGCACTCCGCCGCTCGTCACCACGATTCACGGCTTTTCATCGCCGCAAATCCTTGCCGCCTACTACGGCTGCGCGTGGCGCAGCTTTTACTGCTCCATCAGTAATGCCGACCGGGACCCCGGGCTCGACTACCTCGCAACGACGTACAACGGCATCGATCCGAACGAATTCACGTTTCGATCGTCGCCGGGCGACTATCTGGTATTCTTGGGCCGTTTTCACCCGGAGAAAGGCGCGCATCTCGCAATCGAAATCGCGCGACGCGCGGGCGTACGGCTGAAGATGGCGGCGATCCCCCAAGACGAAGAGTACTTCCGTACGCAAGTGCAGCCGCACATTGACGGCGACCGCGTCACGTTTCTTGGGCCGGTGGAACGCGAAGGCCGCAACGAGCTCCTGAGCAACGCGCTGGCTCTCGTCCACATGACCACGCGCCCCGAACGTTTCGGCTTGACGATGGTAGAGGCGCTGTCGTGCGGGACGCCGGTATTGGGCGCCAATATGGGCTCCGTTCCCGAAATTGTGGTCGACGGCATCAGCGGCTTCATTTGTGACACCGTCGACGACGCGGTCGCCCGCGTGCCGCACCTGGCATCGCTCGACCGGCGCGCTTGTCGCGCTCGCGTGGAAGCCGAGTTTACCATCGATGCAATGATCGACCGCTACGCGGCGGTCTACGAGAAAGCGTTGCACGAGCGGCTACCGGCACCGCCTAACTCAGAGCATCTGCGTTGGCGCAAACACGACTGGTGGGACCGCCCGATGGCCTATACCGATATCGGCCCGCGTCCGAACACGCAGCCACTTTAAATACCGCGCTTCGCCGATGCGGTTTTGCACTATCGGCGCATTCAGAAAATATTCATCTTTGAGCGATATGGCACTATCGCTAGACCCCGCGAACAAGTGACATACGCGTTCGTACGCGCGTTTACAATGTGACATCGCATCGTATCGGAATTCACATTATTTCCCTTATTACACCGCGTTTTTACTAATACTTCAAAAAAAGTGACATCATCGTTGCGTTGCAACAAGTGACAGGTTTCACAACATTGAAAGGTTCGAAACAACGACATAAGAAGTCGCATGTAGTGCGCATGGGCCGCGCCTTCGGAGTCATTCGTTTTGAGACGACGTGAGGGGCGGTCTTTGCTTTGCACAAGCACACACTTTTGAGGGATAAGCATGAATAGACCAACATTGTCCCTTCGTCGCATCAGCGTTTCGCTGTTGCTTCTTGTGGCGTTTCTCTTCCAGGGAACATGGGCACTGGCAGGGACCACCGGAAGCCTCGGCGGTAACGTATCGGATG
>JBDTFK010000294.1:0-4144 GCA_039937995.1 Vulcanimicrobiaceae bacterium
AGCGTCGACACGATGCTCAATCATCTCGACGAGATTGCGAAGGGGCTACGTGACGAGCCGGCTCCGCCGGGCAGTTCGGCCGATGCCGCGCTCGCAAGTGCGCGCGACGGGCGCACCTCGGTTATGGCGCGACTGACAGCCGCCTATGCGAACGGCGAGGACTCCGTCTCGCGTCCGGGCGCGTTGCGAGAGAACCTCGACGGCGCCCTCACGTCACTGCAATCGTTTCCGGTGCAGGGTATCGTAACTCCGGCGGCAGAGGAGTTCTACGCGCGTATCGACACGGAGTACCGCACCGCGCGCGACGCTTACAACGCCTACGTTCGCGCGATCCCCAAGCTAAACGAGAAACTCACGTCCGCCGGTCTACGAGCGCTACCGACGATCCCGATCGAACCGTGAGTGCGTCTCGCCCGAACGCAAGCGACGCGTCAGGCGCAACACCGCGACGCTACGAACGTATGAATCGAGGGGTTTCAGGGCTGCAAAACGAAAACTCGTGCAACAGTGGAGGATCGTTGATGCACAAGTTCTTGTCGCGTCCGGCGCCCCGGATTGCGGCTACGCTTTTGGCAGTCGTTGTATTATTCGTTACGCCCGGTGTTGCTTCTGCCGAAGATCCCTCGTCCGTTTCAGCAATCGAACGCATCATGCACCGTTCGATGGCGACGTATCACCTCAAAGCAATTATCGTACGGGTACGCTCGAATGGCCGGAACCTTTATACCGGCGCTTTCGGCGATTCGATGACGGGCGTGCCCGCGACACCCGACATGCACTTTCGCAACGGCGCGATGGCATTTACGTACATGGCCACAATGCTTTTAGCATTCGTCGATCAAAAGAAACTCAGCCTCAATGATAAGGTCGCCAAGTTCTTTCCCGATCTTCCACATGCGAATGAAATCTCGCTCAAGAATCTCGCGAACATGACGTCGGGCTATGCCGACTACGTATACGAGCCGGAAGTCCTTGACGGTACCCTTTTGCAACCGTTCCGCCGGTGGACCCCGCAAGAACTCATCCACATCGGCGTATCGAAACCGATGATGTTTGTGCCGGGCACGAACTTCGGTTACTCACACACGAACTACGTCATTCTCGGCCTCATCCTGCAACGAGTTGCAGGCATGCCGCTCGACGAGGCCATGAAAAAATACATCTTCGGCCCGATGCATCTTTCCCAAACGCAGGGCTTTACTACGCCGCAGATTCCCGAACCGGTGCTGCACACCTACAGTTCCGAACGGCGCGAGGCCTTGCACATTCCCGCTTCAGTGCCGTTTTACGAGGAGTCCACGTTCTGGAATCCGTCGTGGACAACCGTCGAAGGTGCCGTTCAAATCACGGACATCGCCGACATGGCTGCTTCGATGGAAGCGGTCGGCAACGGAGCGCTGCTTTCGAAAGGGTCTTTGAAAGCGCAGATCGGCCCGAATCTCGTAGGCTTCGGCCATGCCGAGCCAAAATGCCGCGTGTGCCGAAAGTTGACGGCTGCATTCAACTACTACGGCTTGGGCGTGATCAACGCCGGGCCGTGGGTCCTGCAATCGAAACTCTTCGCCGGGAGCGATGCGACCGCAGGCTCTCTGCCCGCGAAAAGAATCGCCGTCGCCGTTGAGGTTACTTACCTTCCCGCTGCCTTCGACGACAAAGGCAATTTCAACATAGCAAGCCCGAAGATCTTTGAAGCGCTTGCCAATGCCGTCGCCCCGGGCACCAGCCTCAAGTTGCCATAATTCGGAGAATTCACATGCGGTTATTACGACCACTGAACCAACTGCTTGCGCTCTTAGCGATGGCCGCGACGGGATCGATTGCCGGCGCGCAGACCACGGTGCTCGCGAACGTTACGCAACTGATTGCCGACATCACCTCAAAACCGATGTATCAACACACCAGCTGGGGATTCATGATCGTCGACCAAAACAGCGGCGAGACGCTGCTGGATACGATGGGCGCGAAGATGTACGTTCCCGGCTCGATCATGAAAACGTACAGCACGTCATCCGCACTCAAGGTGTACGGGCCGGATTATCGCTTCCGCACGCCGGTCTACAAAACCGGAATGGTCGACGGCGGCGCCTTGGATGAGAATCTTGTGCTGGTAGCGTCGGGTGACTTTAGTTTCGGACTGCGCGAACGGCCCGGCGGCAAGCTCGCATATAACAGCCTTCCGGAAATCGATCATAACTACGCGAGCACCGGATTCGCCGGCGTGGCTCTCGTAAAAAACAGCAATCCGCTTGCCGCGCTCGATCGCCTCGCCGCGCAAGTGCGCGCCGCGGATATCCGGCGCATCCGTGGGAACGTCCTCATCGACGACAGGCTTTTCAAGGCGTTCGACGGATGGCCGGACGGCGTCATCGCGCCTATATGGGTTAACGAGAACGACATCGACATCACGTCTACGGCGACGCGTCCGGGACAGCCCGCTTCGCTGACTTGGCGTCCGAAAACGGCCGCCATTCGCGTCGTTTCCACGGTGACAACGGCGCCAGTGGGAACGCAAACTTCCCCGCTGACCGTTGCGACGATTTCGCCGGGCGTCGTGCAAGTTAGCGGCAAGATCGCCGCCGACGCGAAGCCCATTATCAGCGGATCGGACATTCCAAAACCGTCTGACTTCGCGCGCACCGCATTCATCGAAGCACTGCATCGAGCGGGCGTGCTTGTCGATGCGCGCGCAACCGGTCCGAATCCCAAAGAGCTCCTGCCGAGCGCGACGAGCTACACCGAGCGCAGCAAAATCGCCGAACACATCTCACCGCCTTTCTCGGAGTTCATCAAGGTCATCCTCTTCGAAGTGTGTGCCCTCACGCTACATCCTCTAGCGTGAGCCCGGCGTCCCCGGACGATAGTACACTTTGAGGCGCCCACTGCGCCTTTGCTAAGATATTACGCGCGGCGTTGACGTCGGCGTGGTCAGAGTGACCGCACGCGACGCACGCAAACCGCGTTCCATCCCGGCTATTTGCCGCAACGTGTTTGCATGCAAAGCACATTTGCGACGTGTATTTCGGATCGACCACGGCAATTGCGCGAGCGGCCCATTCTGCCTTCTCCGCAATCATACGCCGTAGCATCCCAAATCCCGTATCCAGCATCGCGCGATTCAACCCCGCCTTTGCGGCGACGTTGCTGCCGGGCGAGTCCGCGGTGCCCTTGGCGCTGCGGGTCATGTTACGCAGCCCGAGTTTCTCCATCGCGATCAAGTCGTTTTCCCGCACGAGTTTCGATGAAACCTTATGCAAGAAATCACGCCGGGCATTCGCTTCGCGTTCCTTGGCTCGAGCGAGCGCGCGCGCCTTGGCCCGGCGATGCGGATCGCGCCGGTTCAGCACGTGCCCGCGAGCGTCTTTCTCCGTGGCCGCATCCAACGACCGCGCTGCGGATTCTACTCGAGCGCGGTGGGTATTCGCGTGGCGCGGGTTCTCGATCAGGTCCCCGTTGCTCGTCGCGAGCACCGCCGTGATGCCCGCGTCAATCCCGATCTCGCGCCCGGAGGCCGCCATGGGCGCAATCTTGCGCTTGCATTCAAACGTCGCGTACCAGCGGCCGGCTTTACGGGTAATGAACACGCGCCCGTAGTTCGACGGCACCTCGCGCCCCTTGCGCAAGCGTACAAACCCGATCCCCGGCAAACGCATCTTTGCCTGCGCACCGTCAACGAGCTTTACCGCGCGATCGCCGTGCGGATACTCAAGCTGGTTCCAGCGCGCATCATTCTTGAAGCGCGGGAAGCCGGGCGGTTCGCCCTTCTTGCAGCGCGAGAAAAACGCGCGAAAGGCGTTGTCCAGCCGGTGCAAGGTCGCCTCTTGCAACTCACGATAGATCCCCGCATCCGAGGGCGACGACGCGCGTAACGACGTCAACTCTTTACCCTGCATCGATGAAGTGACGGCGCGGCCGTGCGCGCGATACTCGTACTTGCGCTGATCGAGCGCGTCGTTGTAGAGATTGCGTGTGAGATGCAGCGCATGCCCGAGCGCGCGCTCTTGTGCGAGCGTGGGATAGAGCCGTAACGAGTGCATCCACCGCATAAATTCCCTCACAGCGTACTCTCGACCGAGGCCATATGCCTGGCACACACGAGGTTGACAGAGCGCCGTTCGTGCTATTCCATGCGCCGCGTGCGCTTCGC
>JBDTFK010000295.1:0-6308 GCA_039937995.1 Vulcanimicrobiaceae bacterium
CCGTGCTTCTGTGCGCCGTTCCGCTTCATGCCGTCGATTGGAATCTCAAACACAACGCGCAAAACCCCGAGACTCCGCTCACGCATAACTGCTGGTTTTCCGACGGTGGCCTTTCGAGCAATTTTCCGATTCAGTTTTTTGACGCTCCGATTCCCGGCCGCCCAACTTTCGGCATCAACCTTCGATCGTTCGACGACACCTACGCGGAGTCACCGGACGAGCGCAACAACGTGTGGATGCCGGAATTCAACGACGACGTTATCTCGAACAGCCGTAACGGCTTCGACGACAAAGGAGCGAATTTACCGGGGTTTCTCAGTGCGATCATCGACACGATGCAAAATTGGAACGACAATCTGCAAGCGCAAGTACCCGGTTTTCGCGATCGCATCGTCCACGTGTTTCTTTCGGCCGCTGAAGGCGGCCTCAATCTCGACATGCCGGAGAATGTTCTAGCGACACTAAGTCGGCGTGGTGAATGCGCGGGCGACCTCTTGGTGCAACGGTTCACGAGCCCGTCACCGGAGGCACCGCCGCAAACGACCAACTGGGAGAACCATCGCTGGGTGCGCTTCCGCACGGCGACGTCGGTGCTCGAGCAATTTGTCGTCGATTTCACGACCCGGTATTTAGCCCCGCCGGACAACGGCGATACGGCCTATCCCGATCTCGTGCAGCGTAAGCCGGGCGTAGCGCCGTTTGGCTACGCGCTCGGCGTTCCCGAACAGCAACGATTCGTCGCGGCACAAACCGCCGCACTCGCATCCAGCGGAATCGTATGGGCAAACGCTGCGCCGAACGACTTCCGCGAAGACTCGCCCGAGCCCATGCCCGAGTTGCAGGTACGGCCACGAATCTAAGCGGCGGCCGCTATGTGCGAGGTCCGCACCGGAAATCGAACGTGGAATCTTTTGCGGAGGTAGACGGGTAAGGCGACGGCCCGATGAACGCATACGTCACGCGTGCATACGCCGTTTCGTGATTTGGACACGTTTGCGTTCCATCGGCAAGCAGCACGATTGTAAACGTGTGGAAGTGCCCGGCGGCGCAGTACGGTTTGCAGTCGTTAACCGACGCAATCCCAACGCCGGCGGCGAACGCGCTGCCCCAGCCGGTCCAGCGCAGCTTGCTCGCGGTGAATCCACCGTCAGCACATGTCAGCACGACTTCGAGCGGTTTCACGACCGGGTTGCCCGAGCAATCGGGTAGCGCGATCGCCGCCGACGAAATCGCGGCCGGAACCGTCACCCTCGTCGCGGCTACGAGTAAGCATCCCAGGGTTGCCGCGGTCAGTAAGTTTCGTACGTTCAAAGGCGGTCACCACTTTCATCGCGATGCACGGTATTTTCGGCCGGTTATCGCCAAATATTCGCGATCGGCACCGCGGTCGCAGAAGCGCCCGCGGCAGGGAGGTGATAGAGATCTTCGAGCGTTCGGAGCACCGCATAATGCGTCACTAGCGCATTGTACCGGCCCGGCTTGACCATTGGGCCGATGAAAAGCGTCGGAATCTGGTTGGATAGACTGCCGTCGTCTTCGTCCCACGTTAATACGATTAGGGTGTTATGCGTCATCGCCCACGTAACGAGCGGGTCGATGTTCTGCTGCAGCCACGCATCGCCGCGTTGAATGCTCGCGCTATGCATGTCGTTGAGAAGATTCGGAATAACGAACGCAATCGTCGGCAAACGGTCGTATCGGGGAAACGCGGAAAACGGCTTGTTGTCGGAGCCCGGGATATCGGAGAAGTGAGCCCAGGGAACGTGTTTTCGCGCGTACCGGCCCGAGTAGCAAACCGTCGACCCCTGCGCGGGCAGATCTTCCGAGTAACCGGCGAATGTGAGCTTGGCCTCGATCGCCTCCCCGCCGAGGTTTGGCGCCGCTGCAGGGACTCCGTCGACGTCGCAACTATCGCCATCGGAATTTTTGAGCCCGCTGAAAAGCGCCATGTAGTTGGGTTGGCTCGGATGCGCTACGGCATGGGAATTCGTAAAGAGCGCAGCGCGCGCAACGAGCGAGTTGATATACGGTGCGTCTTCGGAATTTCCGACGATGTCGCGGTAAGACTTGTTCTCCTCAACGATGACGACGACGTGCGCGGGCGGCGGCGGGTGTATCATGTAGAACGCGACCTTTCCGATCGGGCAGACAAGAGCGCGCGGCGCTCCAGGCTATTCGTAAAAAATCTTGTCGATGGTGTATTCGATCGGTCCGGCCGGGCGTTGAACGAGCACTCGCTCTCCGGCGCAATGACCGATGAGCGCCCGCGCGATCGGCGACTCGAAACTAATGGAGCCGCGAACGGGATCCGCCTCATCCGCGCCCACAATACGTACGCGCAACTCGACCCCGGCGGAGTCGTGCGCCACGATACCCGCGCCGAATGCGACAACCGGTTTCGTCTGCGATTTGGGATCGACGACGATCGCCGTGTTGATGCGATCGCGATAGTATCGCATCTCCCGTTCGTCGGCCGCGGCTTCGGCCGCGGCGAGTAAGCCTTGCAAGCGCTCGAGACCTTCGGGCGTCACGTAGTTCGGCCCGTCGGCGGCGGGCCGCTCCAAGATCGGTTCCGGTCCGTCGCTATCGTCTTTTACAAACGCACGGCTCATGCCGTTTCTCCTTGGGCTGGCAGGCTGAAGAGCTTTCGGGGAACGCGGACGAACGCCCCTTCCGTGAGCATCGAAGCCGCGAGCGCCTATGCGGACAAGCACGAATTGCATGCGATTCTCGTGGACCGTTCGAGCGATATTGTGTGCGAACGCTACGCAAACGGGTACGACGCGCACAAGCCGCACGCGCTGTATAGCGGAACGAAAAGCTTCTGGGGAATCGCCGCAATCGAGGCGGCGCGCGAAGCGCTTTTCCAGCTCGATGACACCGTGGTCGACACCGCGACGGTTCGAATGCTTTTGAACATGACGGCGGGATACGGATTCGGCGGCCTCGGCAGCGCGGTACCGCCGTACGATAAGGCTCTCGCAACGCCGCTCAAGACGATCCCCGGCCAAACGTTTACGTACAGCGGCATCCCGCTTCAGGTCTTCGGCGCCTTTCTTGCCGGCAGGCTGGGCGCAACGGGCCTCACGCCGCACGAATATCTACGCGAGCGCGTACTCGAGCCCGCGAAGGTGCGCATCGCGGCCTGGCGGGAGCTGAGCGACGGTACGCACCCGTTGCCGACCGGGGTACAACTTACCGCTCGCGATTGGCGCAGCTATGGGCGATACGTCTTAGAGCACCGCGCAAAATACGCCGACGCGTTCGCAGGATCCGCCGCAAACGCGCGCTACGGTCTTTGCTGGTGGCTAGGCGCGGCGGGGGCACCGCGCGATCTTTTTTACGCGAGCGGCTCGGCGGGGCAAGGCCTCTACGTCGTGCCGTCGGAGGATCTCGTTATCGTGCATTTCGGGAAAAGCGCGAGCTACAAGCACGAAGCTTTCCTCAAACGCTTCTTCGCATAAGGTTGCGGCCCCGTGACGCCATAACTCCTACGGCATCAAGGGAATCGCTCCATCGATCGCCTTACGTCCACCTGCCTGCAAACGTTTCGAGAGCGATTGCAGGCTCGCCACAAACGCATTGTAATCTGAAAACGCGCTTGCGTACGCTGCGTCGAAACGAGCAGCGTAGTCGAGTTGCGCCTCCGTGGGCGGCCCTTGGGAGCCGAACCCCGATCGCGGAACCGATTCACGCAACGAACCGCTGCGTTGAATCGAATCTTCGTCGTTGTGGTAGTCCGCCGTGAATGCGCCGAACACGCCTTCCCATGCCTGTTCGGCGGCAGCGATTTCCGGCCCGAGCGTCGATCCGGATTTGGCCGATTTCGCGGCTGCAAGCGACTTCTTTATTGCGTCCAGGTTGTTTAACGCATCGTCGATTTTTCCATACTTTGCCGAATATTTCTTCGCAAATTGATATCCGGCTTCGTAGTCGGCCTGCGTCAAGCTGTTGCGCGGATCGGGCTTCACGTCGAACGTTTCGGCGAGGGTCTTTCCATCGAGCGTCATGCGGGCGGTGTACGTTCCGGGGACGACGAGCGGGCCCACTTTCGGTCCGCGATATTCTTTGCGGGGCGCTCCCATCCACTGCGTGGGACCGTCTTCGTGGAAGTCCCACACAAAGCGGTTGACGCCGGGCTTGTTCGGAACGTCGGGAACGTCCTTACCTTTCACGTCGTGCGTGCCCTTGACGGAACGGATAACTTTTCCGTTGACGTCAAGAATCTCGATCACGGGCGTCTTGGGCTCTTTCGCCTGCTGGTAGAAATCGATAATTGCGCCCGCCGGGGGATTGGCGGCCGCATAGTTCGCGTACGTGCCGTAGTCTTCGTCGGAATGATAGTGATACTCGTACGCCGTTCGCGGTTTAAAGAGCATGGCGCCGGCGCTCCGCGCTTGCGAGAATTGCTGTACGGCGGATGCGTCGTCGAGAACCCAAACCCCGCGGCCGTGCGTGGCGATGACGATATCGTTGAACTGCGGTTGCATGCGAATGTCGCGCACCGACACCTGCGGAAGATTGTTACGGAAATTCTCGCAATGCGAACCGCCGTCGAAGGAGATGAAGAGACCGTTTTCGGTTCCGGCATAAGCGACGCTCGCATTGTGAATGTCGGGGCGAATCGTGCGCACGTATTGATTCGCCGGCAGCCCGTTGACGATTTTCGTCCAGGTTTTTCCGTAGTCGTGCGTCACGAAGGCGTAGGGGGCGTAATTCCCCATCCGGTGATCGTCCGCGACCACGTATGCGGTGCCCGCGACAAGCGCCGAGGGTGCGGTCGTTTCTACCCGCGCGAACTCCGGAACGCCCGGTGGTGTAACGTTCTCCCAATGGGCGCCGGCGTCGCGAGTAAGCTGCACCAAGCCGTCATCGGTTCCTACCCATAGCTCACCCCGGCTCAGTTGCGAGCCTTCCATGTAGAGAATCGTATCGGAATACTCCGCACCGGAAACATCTTTTGCAAGCGGTCCGCCCGAGGGTTGCTGGTGCGCTTTGATATTGCGCGTCAAGTCGGGGCTGATAACGCTCCAGTGTTCGCCGCGATTCGAGCTTTGGAAAACGACGTTGCCGCCGAACCATGCAACGTGTCCGTCCCAGGGCGCGAACGCGATCGGCGAATCCCAATTGAAACGGTATTTCGCTTTGCTCAAATCAAACGGACCGAGAAAACTCCCGGGAAACGCGTCGTACGGCCGGACGAGCCGGCTCGACTGCGTCTTTTTATCGAACACGGTAACAACGCCGTTTTCCAAGTCGGCCCAAATATACGTTGGATCGATCGGGTCGGGAACGGTCCACTCACCGTCTCCTCCCACAACGTTCGTCCAATGCCGGTTCATGATGCCGTCGGAATCCAGCGAGTTGGACGGTCCGCAAAAACCGTTGTTGTCTTGCAGCGCCGCGCAAATCGTATAGGGGTTTTCGTTTGAAAGACCTACGTGGTAGATTTGTCCGATCGTGAGATTTTGCGCAAACGACCAATGCGCGCCGCCGTCGAGGGTCAAGGCGTACCCGCCGTCTTCGCCCGTCATCATCCGTTTCGGATCGTTCGGCGCAATCCACATGGCGTGGTAGTCGACGTGTACACCCTTGGCGATCTCGGTAAATTTTTTGCCGCCGTCCTTGCTTTCTGCGAGCATCTCCGAAACCGCGTATACGTGCGCGGCATCCTTCGGATCGACCGCAAGATGCGTAAAATAGAACGGCCGCTGGTCGACGAGCGTATCGTCGCTCATCATGCGCCACGACGCGCCCGCATCGTCGGTACGCCAGAGAATTCCGCCTTTGGCTTCGATCAGCGCGTAGACGCGTTGCGGATCGCTCGGCGCAACGGCAAGGCCGATTCGCCCCGTGAATCCTTGCGGCAAGCCGTGGCCGGTTAGTTTTTTCCAATTGCGGCCGCCATCGGTCGATTTATACACGCCGTCCTCGGCGCCGCCGCTCGTAAACGTCCACGGCTCGCGCCGGAATTCCCACATGCCCGCGTACACAACGTTCGGATGCTCGGGATCCATCGCAAGGTCGCTCGCGCCGCTTTTCGGACCGATGTAGAGCGTTTTCGTCCACGTCTTTCCGCCGTCGAACGTCGCATAAACGCCGCGATCGGCTGAATCCTTGAACGGATCGCCCGACGCTGCGACGACGACGTGTTGTGGATCGAGCGGGTCGATAGCTATGCGCGAAATCGCCCGCACGCCTTCGAGGCCGACGCGCTTCCAATGCTTCGCGCCGTCAGTCGTTTTATATAGGCCGTCGCCGTAAGACACGTCGTTGCGCGGATTGCCTTCGCCGGTTCCGGCATAGAC
>JBDTFK010000296.1:0-3781 GCA_039937995.1 Vulcanimicrobiaceae bacterium
AAGCGGTACGGCAGTAGAAGGCGCCCTTTCGAACTACGGGATCGGGCTAACGGCTATACCGTCGAGTTGTGAGCCGGGGAAGTTTATCGTGTTAACGATGGTGCCGGCCGGATAGGCGTACTCGTCGATCTCATTCGCGATTGCGTCGGCAACGAAAAGGTGCTTCCCGGAAGCATCGAACGCGATGTGAAGCGGATCCCCCGTTTGCGCGAACGTGTATTTCGGCGTTTTGGCACCAGGCGCGAAAACTTCGACAGCCGGTGCGCGGACGTCGCTCACAACAACATTTCCGGCAGAATCGATCGCTACTGCGTACGGATATTTGAAGACCGGCGGCAAAAAGTGGCCCTTAAAATTGCGGCCGCCCGTGAATTCACGCACTCGCCCGACTCTTCCCGTGTTGCTCTCCCATGTCACGAAGACGTTCCCGGCAGTATCGAGCGCAACGCCGTTGACTTGTGAATAGTTTTGCCCGAGCACGGTGTCGCAAATAGTATACTCCGCGCTCGTGGCACCTTTCGCGAAGACGCGAACGTCGCCGCCGCCCCCGCAGCCATGCTGATCGTAACCGTTCGCGACATACACGGTGCCGGCCGCGTCGACCGTTAGGTCGTTTGGAAGCGCACCCGAGTCGTCCAGCGTTAAGAACGGCTTGCTCTACCCGAAGGCGACAACGAATACCCGACCATCGTAAGCGCCGGTTCCCCAATCGGGAATGTAGAGATTTCCGGCGGTGTCCGTTGCGAGGCTGGAAGGCGAACTGAACGGCCCGAATTGCCGTAGCGGCGCCTGGTGCGCTCCGAACTCCTTGTAGACGTAGATGAAACCCTTGTCACCGTCACTTGCGTACAGTCTCGCCCGAGTATTTATTGACAGAGCTGCGTACGGGGAGAAAACGTGAGCAAGCTCCGAGGCGTTTTGCGGCACCGTAGAAACCGGGCCGCCGGAGCAACCGGTGAAGAAACCGATCGCGACCGCATAGCATGTAAAGCGACGCACAACCGATCCCATTCGTGCGAAAAGGGCGCAAAAGCTCATACACGGTAGCCTAGCATTTCAAGACCGTCTCCGCCAGGGAAGCTACGGGGAGATCGTCGTCGAAACGCTTCCCGCGAACGGAGGCCAAAGGTTGAAAATTCTTGTCGTGGTCGCGCTATCGCTCGCCGCAACCGTAGCAGCCGGTGCGCAAGGTCGGCCGGGGCAAGTCGCCTCGGTTCATCATCAAGTCTCAGCGAACGCCGAAGCCCAGGCGGCATTCGATCGCGGGCTTTTGGACTACTACGCCTACAATCCCGAAGCGGCGGAACACGAATTCTACACGGCCGCCGATTTAGACAAGCACCTCGCAATGGCGTATTGGGGCATTGCGCTCAGTAATGCGCCGAATCTCAACGTCGATCCGACCGGCGACCGCGCAAACCAGGCTCGTGAGGCGATCGCGCAAGCGCGAGCTCTGGAATCGTACGCTACGCCCGAAGACCACGCGTTCATTGAAGCCGCTGCAAGTCGCTTTAGCGCCGCAAAAGCCGATCCCGATGCATTGCTCGCGAACTATCGCGATGCCCTGCAGCGCATTGCGCGCGCAAATCCAAACGATCCTGACGCCGCCGCGCTTTATGCTGAGGCGGCGCTCTACGTTGCCGTCGGTATCCCGCATCGCAACCTTGCCACGATGACGCCGGAGGAGCGTACTGCGTGGCGAAGCGGAATCGCGTTGCTGCTGCCGATGTTTCACGCGGACCTCGCAAATTTCCCAAAGCATGTCGGATTGCTGCATTTTTACATTCATGCTTCACAAATGGCGGGGTCATCGGTGGAAGCGGTAGATGCCGCGCGAGAGCTAGCAGCGTTCAGTTTACCACCGGAGGACTCGCATCTTACCCATATGCCTGGGCATACATTCTTTGACGTCGGCTTATACAACGATGCGCTGGACGTCGCAACGCGTTCGGTGGCAATGGACTTTGCCGACATCGACTGCTGTCATCCCGGGTACTATAGCGCCGTGCGCTACTACCACGATCACAACGTCAGCTTCGAACTCTACGCGATGATGCAAACCGGTCGCACCGCTGAAGCCGTCACAGTCGCGCGCAACGAGAACAACGACGATTTCATCGCCCGAGCGCTTATCGCGAACCAACAGTGGCAGGACGTTCTCGCGCTGCCATACGTCACAGGCAAAGACCGTACGCTTGCGTTTGCGCGCGGAATTGCCTATGCGAAGATCGGTAATGGGAATCTCGCGCAACAGGCTCTGAGCGACATGCCGGAGTCGACAAATCCGCGTTTGGCGACCGTCGGTGAGGCGATGCGCCTAACACTGGCTGCACAGATTGCGATGCTCGCGCACGACGATACGAAGGCGTTAGAACTCCTGACCAACGCGTCCGCCGACGCGCAAAAAACAAAGGAGCTGGGCGCGGAGATACCGGCGATTTACTACTATTCCCCGCACTTGCTACTGGCCGAGCTCGCTACACGACTTGGGAAGCTGGATGTTGCTCGGGCGGCGCTACAAGCCGAACTCGTTGCGAGCCCGCGCTCAAAGAAAGCACTCGACGCGCTAGCACAACTCGGCACGACGCCGCGCTAGGAGCGTTCGAAGACGAGGCGCAAAGAGGGCGCGCGGCCGTAGCTTCGTGACTTGCCCGGGGCTCGAGGTGTAGGCCAAGGTCTGCATGTCTCTGCCGCCTGCACGGCCGACCCGACTTTGATTGCGGTTTGATTGCTCGGCCGGAGACGGGGAAGTCGAGTTTTTAAAAGTCTTTGATGGCGTTACCGGCGCGTGGTCACTAAGGTGTTTAGCGTGCTCTCCAATTCCGGATGCCGGGCTTGGTGCCGTTGCTGCCTACGTCCCGCCATGCGGTTATTGCAATCTTAGTCGAGGAGACCTTATGCGAATGTTTTTGGACATGTACGTTGCGCGTAACTTGCTGCTGCTTGCGTCGCTGCCGGTAGTCCTGTCGGCAATCCCGGCCGTGGCTTCGCCGAAGGCCCAGATAATGATCGTCGGCGTTAGCCACCTTGTGTCTGCCGCCGATTCGAACAATTCAAAGAAATTTGACCCGCTCAGTCCAAAGCGCCAGGCCGAGATTGCCGATGCCATGGAACATCTCGCGCGTTTCAAACCGACAAAGGTTATGGTCGAAGCCCCTTACGGGCTGGCTAAATTCCAGGAGCGATATTCCGCTTACCTCGGCGGTTCGTACGTGTTAGGTCCCAATGAAGTCTACCAGTACGGGTTCCGGCTGGCCAAAATGGCCGGCGCACCGTCAATTTATCCTATCGACATGCAGCAGGGCTTCCCGTTTGATTTCGACGCGGTAAAGGCATCCGCCCGGAAAAACGGGCAGAGCGCCGTACTATCAGCCGCCGATGCTGCTACGAGGCCGCTATTTGCGCGTGAAAATGACGTTGCATACTCGGGGACGATCCTCGAGACGCTCCGCCTTCTGAATCTTCCGCAAAACCTGCAAACCGATGCGGGCTGGTACGCCTATATCGACGGCGTGGGCTCGGGATCCGACTATGCCGGTGCCGACTTGGTTTCGTTTTGGTATGCCCGTAATTTGCATATTTTTGCGAATATCCGGCGATCGATTGATTCGCCGAACGATCGCGTTGTCGTGTTCATGGGAGCCGGCCACGCGCATCTTTTGCGTTCGTTTGTCGAGCTTTCACCCGACTTGGAGTTCGTCGATCCCGAGCCGTACCTGCAGTGAATCGTTACACCAACGCAGTACGTGCAAATTTCCCGCTCCCGGTCTTTACATGGGAA
>JBDTFK010000297.1:0-12480 GCA_039937995.1 Vulcanimicrobiaceae bacterium
CCGGCGGCGGACGTCGGCAAAAGCCTTCCGATGCGGTTCGCGCCCATTTCCAGATACCAGATCGCGCTGTCGGGCCCGATCGCTATCGAGGTCGGATTAGCGTTTGCGGTCGGAATCGGGTACTGCGAAGGTACGCCGGCGGGCGTGATCTGCCAGACCGAATTCGTGCCGGGGTCGGTCACCCAAAGCGAACCGTTCGAGGCGGTGACAATTCCCCAGGGCCTCGCGTTTGCGGCGGGCAGCGTGATTTCCGTGAACGCAAGCGTTGATGCATTGAGGCGCCCTACAACAGGCCGGGCGGATTCCGTGAACCAGAGTTGGCCGTCCGGACCGGTCGTGATGGACTCAGGCGCGGATCCCGCGACCGGAAGCGCATAATCGGTGATGGCGGCGGTTTGGGAGAGTCGCCCGATTTTGCTGGAGGCAAGCTCGGTGAACCACAGCGCGCCGTCGGGCCCCTTTACGATGCCTCCCGGGTTTGAGGCCGCCGTCGGAATCGCGTATTCGTTGGTTACTCCGGGCGGAAAGGGCGTCGGGGTCGGGGCGGACCCGCTACCGATCACCGTACCGTTGCCGCAGCCGGCCAGGAATACGCCGATAATCGCGCCGGCAAGCAAGCCCAGCGTTCGTTGCAATGTGTTCTCCTTGGGAAGGTCTCGTTTTTGGTCAGCCTCCCTTATTGGCAGACCGCGCTCCGCTTCCCGCTTGCCTCCCTAAGCGACGGCCCGGAATAGCGCCTTGTAGATTCGCGCTTTCCGAGCCGAAAACACTAGAAGAGCATGTTCGCGAACCGCATCGATGGCTAAACCGGAACAAACCGAGAAGCCGACTCCGAAGCGGCGGAAAGAAGCCCGAGACCGGGGACAGGTCCCAAAAAGTCAGGACCTTACCGGGGCTGTAATCTTCCTTACCGCCGTTTTCGCCTTGCACGCATTCTTCAATCCGATGATGATCAGTTTCCAATCATCGGCTACTTCGGCATTGCAGCATGTGGGGGTACACGGCGACCCGACGTTTCATTCCGTGTGGATCGAATTTTTGGCGGTTTCCGGAGGCATGGGCACGGGGTTGCTCATCGTCTTCGGCTTCGTTATGGGCGCCGGCATTCTCGTCAATCTCTTTCAATTCGGATTTGTCTTCACGTTCAAACCGATCGTTCCGACGTTCAATAAAATAAATCCGCTGAGCGGGTTCAAACAGCTTTTTTCCAAGCGTGTCGGGATCAATCTCGCCAAACAACTGCTGAAGCTTTCGGCCGTCATCGGGATAATTTACTCCGCCATTTCGAGCAACATCGACTACTTTGCCGCGGTCGGTCAGGCGACACCCTCCGAAATCGTGCAGATGACGTTTGACATGGTGTACGGCGTTTCGTGGAAATTCGGCATGCTCTTACTCATCGTCGGAATCGCCGACTACGCCTACGAGCGCTGGCAGTTGGAAGACACGCTGAAAATGTCCAAGACCGAAGTGAAGGACGAATGGAAGCAATCCGAAGGCAACCCCGAAGCGAAATCGGCGCTCAAGCGCCGCCAGCGCGAGTTCGCGCGCCGCAGAATGATGAGCGCCGTTCCGCGCGCGACCGTCATCGTGACCAATCCCACCCACTTTGCGGTTGCGCTGGAGTGGGACGAAGTTAAAATGGACGCGCCGGTCGTCGTCGCCAAGGGCGCCGATCTCGTCGCAAAACGCATTCGCGATATCGCGCGCGAACACAACATCCCGATTATGGAAAACCCCCCGCTCGCACGGACGCTTTACGATAGAGTCGAGCTCGATCAATCGGTACCGCCGAATCTTTACGCGGCGGTAGCGCAAGTGATCGCGTTCGTTTACAAGCTTAAACGAAAGACGATAGCCTGATGGCCGTACAAGCTCCAGCGAGCCCACCGGGAAATATCCTCCAGCGCGTCGGCGCCACCGCTCCAATTTGGGTAGCGGGCGCATCGGTGATGCTGGTCATCTTGATGATCGTACCGATACCGCCCTGGCTATTGGACGTGCTGCTAACGCTCAACATCGGCGCCGCGCTCGTAATTATCGGAACGGCGCTCTATACCGAGAACGCGCTACAGTTTTCGGTGTTTCCGTCCTTGCTTTTGATCATCACGCTGTTCCGGTTGTCGCTCAACGTAACGGCGACCCGGTCGATTTTACTTCACGGCTATGCCGGGCAAGTGATCGATTTCTTCGGGCAAATCGTAATCGGCGGCAACTATGCCGTCGGCTTCGTCATCTTTTTGATCCTGATCATCATTCAATTTGTCGTTATTACGAACGGCGCGGGGCGCGTAGCCGAGGTTGCGGCGCGCTTCACCCTCGACGCCATGCCGGGCAAGCAACTCGCAATCGACGCCGATCTCAACGGCGGATTGATTACCGAAGCCGAGGCGCGACAGCGTCGCAAAGACATTCAACGCTCGGCAGACTTTTACGGCGCCATGGACGGCGCGAGCAAGTTCGTTCGCGGTGACGCTATCGCGGCGGTCATCATCGTCGCTATCAACACCATCGGCGGCTTTATCGTCGGCGTTTTGCAGATGCACATGGACATCATGCAAGCGCTCGCGCACTTCACGCTGCTAACCGTCGGGGAAGGCATCGTAACCCAGGTCCCCGCGCTGCTAATTTCAACCGCCACCGGTATCATCGTCACGCGCGCGGCGGCCGAATCGGATTTCGGCGAGGATCTCACGCGCCAGCTCACGGCGCAGCCGAACGCGCTGCTCATCGCGTCGATCATGTCGTTTATTTTCGGCATATTCGGGCTCGCGCGGCCGCTCATGATCGGCATGTCGATCGTCCTGTTTCTCGCCTACCTCAATCGCCGCCGCAATCCCGTATTCACACGCGACCGATCGTCGCTGTCCGCGCAAGCAGCGATCGCCGCCGGAACGGCCACCGCCGTCGCGACAAAGCCCGCCGAAAGCGTCGTGCCGCTGCTATCGTACGATCCGATGGAACTCGAGATCGGCTTCGGACTCATCCCGCTGGTCGACGCCAATCAGGGCGGCGATCTGCTCGAGCGCATTACACTCATCCGTCGCCACGCCGCGCGCGATCTCGGCATCGTCGTTCCACCGATTCGCGTGCGCGACAACTTGCAGTTGCGACCCAACAGCTACGTCGTGAAAATTTACGGATTGGACGTCGCTTCGGCCGAAGTCATGGTAAGCCGTTTGCTCGCAATGAACCCGGGCACCGCGCACTCGCCGATCGACGGTATTCCGACGACGGAACCGGCGTTCGGTTTGCCGGCGCTCTGGATCGCGGAAAGCGCGCGGGCCGAAGCGGAGATGGCAGGCTATACGGTCATCGATCCGACGAGCGTCATTGCGACGCATCTCACGGAGCTCATTAAAGGGCACGCGCCCGATCTGCTCGGCCGCCAAGAAACGTCGGCACTCTTGGAAAACATCAAGTCGCACTACCCGGTCGTCGTCGACGAATTGGTTCCGGGGCTGCTCACCGTCGGCGAAGTGCAACGTGTGCTGCAGAATTTGCTACGCGAGCGCATTCCAATTCGCAACCTGGTCTTAATTCTCGAAACGCTCTCCGACGCCGGACGCGTCAGTAAGGATATCGACTACCTTACCGAAAAAGTTCGTGCAGCGCTGGCCCGGCATATCTCGGCGGAGTACGCTGAGAACGGGCTCTTATCGGTCATTACCGTCGATCCGCGTCTGGAAGCCCTGCTCTCCGAAGCCGTGCGCCGTGGAGAAGACGCTTACGCACTCTTAGATCCCGCCACGGTCTCGCGCATTTACATGTCGCTCACGGCGCAGATCACGATCGCTCAAAACGCCGGCTTGGCGCCGGTCGTGCTTTGCTCCCCGTCCGTTCGTCTCGCGCTCAAGCGCCTCACGGAACGAGCCGCGCCGCAATTAGTGGTGCTGTCGTACTCGGAGATCGCGCCGGGATTGCGGGTCGAGTCGATTGGGCAAATTTCGACGACCGACGACGCACCGCAGCCGGCGGCGTCGGCTCCATAGCATGTTCAAGGCGATGTTCGGCGGGAAGCCGGAAAACGTTCCGCTCGAAAAATTGCCGCAGTTGCATTCGGTGATCGACGTGATCGTTGCGGGGCGCCCGGCTCGACAAGTCGTGGTGGAAGCGGTAAGCGGCCGCGGAATCGTCACGAAAGAATGCCTCGGTCGCGTCGGCGAGAGCGCGATAATCGTCTATGGTGCAAACGCAGGCCGCTTTCGCGCCCAAACCAAGATAGCGTCCGCGACCGCAACGAGCACGCAATTTGAGATTCCGGTTAAGTTCGCTTTGATCGGGGCCGTTCTGAGCGAGCAAAAACGATCGAGCGTCCGCATGGACACCCTCGTTGTGGGGGCTTGGAGGTCGGCTCCGAGCGGTCTGGGAGTGGGCGAATTTGCGCGCGCAACGATTCGCGACATCAGCCGCGGCGGCTGCTCGCTCATTTGCGCCCGCGAGTTGAAGCTCGGCACCATCGTGGAAATACAGATGCCGATGCGCGGCGGCGGGGCCGCGCCCTTAACGTTGCTGGGCGAAGTGATGCGTCACGAGCCCGTCCTGCAGTCGGGGAAGCACTCCCACGGGCTGCGGTTTCAAGGTATGCGCCCCGACGAAGATCAGGCCATCATCGATTTCATTAACCGTAAGCAAACGGAGCTTCGAAACCGCGGTTTGGCTTAATATACCGCCTCTTTTGGCCGATGCTCTTCTAGAGATGGCATAGGGCATATGACGTGCCCTATTGCACGCATGCATTTGGTTTAGGGAGCAAGGGATGAGCAAGAGAGTCCTCATCGTCGATGACGCCGTCGTCATGCGGATGATGATCAAGGGGATTCTTTCCAAGAACGGCTTCGATGTCGTCGGAGAAGCCCAGAACGGCGTAGAGGCTGTTGAAAAATATAAGCAGCTGCAACCGGATCTCGTCACCATGGACATGGTGATGCCGGAGATGGACGGAATAACGGCGGTAAAGCAGATCGTCGCAGGCGATCCGCTAGCGAAGATCATCATGTGCACGTCTATGGGACAGCAGGCGCTAGTCGTCGAGGCTATTCAAGCCGGTGCTAAATCGTTCATAACCAAGCCGTTCCAGCCCCCGAAAATACTGGAAACGATTCAAAAGGTGCTGGCGTGAGCAGCCAAAGCATGCAACTCAACGATCTCCAAAAAGACGCGTTGAAAGAAGTCGGCAATATCGGCGCCGGCCATGCGGCAACCGCCCTCTCGCAGTTGCTCAACACCAAGATCAATCTTAGCGAACCGCGCATAGACGTGATTAAATTCCGCGACCTCGCATCGCGCGTGGGTCACGAGAACCGCACGGTCGCGGCGTTGCACATGTACGTGCGCGGCGAGGCGCCCGGTCAAATGGTCGTTTTGTTCGATCGCGAGCAAGCCTTGGATTTTGTGAGCCGCTTCTTGCACCGCGTAATCGGCGACATTCAGATTTTCGATTCGATCGCCGATTCGACGCTCAAAGAGCTGGGCAATATCATCGCCGGTTCGTACCTGACCGCGATCATCCAACTTACCGGAAGTAATTTGCTGCCTTCGGTGCCTACCCTATCGTACGGAACCGTGCAAGCTGCGTTCCGTACCTTGATGTCGATATTGCCCGACCAAGACGTGTTCCTCATCGAGTCGAGCTTCCTGGACAAAGAAAAGGAAGTCGCCGGGCAATTCATTCTTATCCCCGAAACGGGATCGCTCGGTCCCCTACTCTCCGTTTTCGGAGTCGAGTAGCCGGCCCGCCGAACGCGAGTAACATGGACGAGCTTTTTAATCGCGACGAGTTCATCTCTTACTTCCGCGATGAAGCCGAAGAATTGCTGCAGCAGATCGATGCCGATCTGCTTAAGCTCGAGGAGTTTGTTTCTTCGGGCGAGAGCGATTCCGAAATCGTAAACTCGTTGTTTCGCGCGCTGCACACGGTTAAGGGTAGCTCCGGGATGCTGGGCTTTACCGACGTGCAAGCCCTAGCCCACAAACTCGAAAATTTTTGCGATTTGCTTCGCAAAGACCGGATGCCGCTCTCGGAAAGCGTCGTCGATAACTTGTTCTCGGGTCGCGATCTGCTAACCGATCTCGTCGAGTCGGCGATCGGCAACCGGAGCGTTCCCGACGGTATCGACGAATACGTCGGAAAGCTCGACCGGTTTACCTCGATATACGAAGAAACGGCACAGGTCATCGAGGGAAGCGCCGGAGTGCAGAGCTCTTCCGAGGGCGACGCGCTCGAAGGTGATCCGAACTCGGTTGACGCCGGCGTCGAAGCATTTGAAGCCGAGATCGAGCGTTTGCTTGCACGGGCGAACGCGAACGCGCCGGTCGAACCGTTCATCAAAGAGTTGCCGCCGGAGCCCGTCGCAGCCGCATTGCCGGGCCCGCGCGTGGAAAAATCGGGAAGCAGCGCAAAAAGCGAGCGCGGCAGCGGCTCGATTCATCAGACGATCCGCGTCGACATCGGCCGCCTCGACGCGCTGCTCAATCTCGTCGGCGAACTCGTCATCAATCGCACGCGTATTTCGGATATCGCAAACACGCTCGAGCGGCTGATGCAAGACAAAACCAAAGGCCCCGATGCATCGACGGCGATCGTGTCGCCCCTTGCGAAAGATCTTGCCGAAAGTGCGGCGCTGCTCGCACGCACGACCAACGAGATTCAAGAATCCATTATGAAAGTGCGCATGGTTCCGATCGGGCAGGTGTTCGATCGTTTCCCACGCCTGGTTCGCGACGTGGCCAAAGCGCGCGGTAAAGAAGTGCTCCTCGAAATCTCCGGCGCGGAAACCGATCTCGACAAAACGATCGTCGATGAAGTCGGCGAACCGCTCATGCATCTGCTTCGGAACAACGTCGATCACGGCATTGAAGACCCGCAAGAGCGCGAGCGCCTCGGAAAAAGCCGCGCCGGCACGATCAAGCTCAATGCATACCACGAAGGCAATCAAATCATTATCGAAGTTTCGGATGACGGTGCGGGGATCGATATTGAAAAGGTGCGCGCCCGCGCGATCGCGCAAAGGCTCATTTCCGGCGAGGACCGTTTGAGCGACCGAGAAATCGTCGAACTGATCTTCACCCCGGGTTTTTCGACGGCCGACGTCGTTTCAGACGTTAGCGGCCGCGGCGTCGGCATGGACGTCGTCAAGCGCAACATCAGCCGCCTAAAAGGCGTTTTCGATGTCGATTCGGTTCCGGGGCAAGGCACGCGCTTCACGATCAAGCTTCCCTTGACGCTCGCAATCATTCAGGCGCTGCTCGTGCGCGTCGTGGACGAACTGTACGCGATTCCCCTCGACTCGGTAATCGAGTCGCAACGCGTCGAAATGCCCGACGTCCGTACGGTACACGGTAACGAAGTCATCACGCTGCGTGGACAAGTCGTGCCCCTCGTGCGCATAGCGGAATTTTTCGAACTCGGGGGCGATCGCGATCCGCAGAAGGTGATGATCGTTATCGTCGGCTTGCAGGGCAAACAGGTTGGACTTGTAGTCGATGCATTCGAGGGAGAGCAAGAAATCGTGATCAAGCCGCTTTCCGACGTCGTCGGCCGGATCGCCGGTATCTCGGGCGCGACGATTCTCGGTAACGGTTCGATCTCGCTTATCATCGACGTTCATTCACTCGTCAGCGATGCGTATCAAAGCGGCGGCGCTGCGCGCGCGGAATACTCGGGAGTCTAGTCGCTATGCCGGAAATTCGAGAAGAAAAGAGAGCGCAACTCTCCGGTGAGGTGGTTCAAGTCGTTTCGTTCCAACTCGGGACGGAAGAGTACGGCGTGGACATCTCGCAGGTTCAAGAGATCATCCGGATGGTCGCGATTACGCATGTGCCCCGCGCGCCGCGTTTTATGGAGGGCGTCATCAACCTGCGCGGTCAGTTGATCCCGATTATCGACTTACGCACGCGCTTCGGGATGAAGCGCATCGAGAGCACAAAAAGCACGCGCATCATCGTAACCGAGATCGGCACCAAGCGCGTGGGAATCGTGGTCGACAGCGTGAGCGAAGTCAACAACGTCCCGATCGAAAACGTGGAAGAAGCCCCCGAAATGATCGCCGGGGTGGGCACCGAGTACATCCAAGGCGTCGGAAAGATGGGCGACCGCCTGATCATCATGCTCGACCTTACCATGGTGATGTCCGGCGAAGAGAAGAACCAGCTCCAGCAGGCCGACCCGCTCTCGGCTTAGGATTTGCCGGATTGGGTCGTGTCGTCACCCCTTATGACAAACAACTAACGTATTAGTTGACAAACTCAGGCCCCGATGATAGGCTCTACCTAAAGAATTAAGAGTAGGTAGGCCTGCTCGCATTTAGGGAGGTTGGGTTCAGAAACGTGGCTCGCAAGAAATCTCCGACCCTCACCGAGGGCGAACTCCGTATCATGGAAGTGCTCTGGAGTCTTGGCCGGGGCTCGGTTGCCGAGGTGGCGCAGGGCATTTCCGCGCCGCCGATAGCGTACAATACCGTCCTCACGACGCTGCGGATCCTCGAGCAAAAAGGTCATGTCGCTCACGAAGAGGCCGGCCGCGCGTTTATCTATCACCCGCTGATCGCCCGCGAGGCGGCGGCACAGTCCGCCGTGAAGCAAGTCGTTTCAAAATTCTTCGGCGACAGCACGAGCGCGCTGGCGCTGCGCCTTATTGAGAACGAGCGTCCGTCGGACGAGGAACTCACGCGGCTGCGCTCGCTGATCGAGCGCTACGAGGACAAAAGCTAATGTTGCCGCTCTTTGAATCGATCGCTCGCATCGGCGTTGCGATCCTGGTTAACGGTCTCTGGCAAGGCGCGTTGATCGCAGCTATTGCGTGGCTCGCGTTGCGCATTTTTTCTTCCGCGAACGCAAGCACGCGCTACGCGGTGTGGGGGCTGGCGCTCGCCGCCGTCGTCGTCGTGCCCGTAGCGACCAGCCTCTCGCGCGTATCGGTCGATCGCCCCGCATTGCAGAGCGTCGCGCAACCGCAGCGCGCAATTTCACCCGTGAAAACCACCGCTGCGAATGCTTCGAGCACCCGCAAGGCGACGCAGTCGGGGCCGGCTGCGAAAACGGGGCATAAGTTACCGGCTTCATCGTCGCCGGTAAAGGTAAAAGCCGAGCGCGCACCCTTTCGGATCGCAGTTCCCACGCTTGTTGCGGCCGTGGCGTTTGCTCTCTGGGGACTCGCCGCACTATTTGTAGTCTTGCGCCTCGCCGTCGCGCTCTTCGCGCTCGAGCGTTTAAAACGCGACGCGCTTCCGCTCGGAATGGACTATCGCGAAACGATGCCGCAATGGGACGCCGTCCTCAAAGGTCATCGCGACGTCCGCCTCTGCGTGTCGGACGAAATCGACGTTCCGGTGGCCATCGGACTCTTCGATGCGATGATTCTTTTGCCGTCGCACTTGATTCGTTCGCTCGAACCCGACGAGATCGACCAGATTAGTCTGCACGAGCTCGCGCATCTCTTGCGCGCCGACGACTGGACCAACGGCTTCCAGCGCCTAACCTGCGCGCTGCTATTTTTTAACCCGGCCGTGCTCTTCATCGCACGCCAGCTCGACATCGAACGCGAAGTTGCGTGCGACGATTTTGTCCTGCAGCTTATCGGCTCCGTCAAACCGTACGCGTTTTGCTTGACAAAAATGGCCGAGATGACGGCGTGGCCGCACCGCGCGTTACCGGCGCCGGGCGTATTCGTAACGCGCAAGAGTATTTCAATTCGTATCGAGCGCCTGTTGCGTACGGGCCGGGCGATCGGCTCGTCGATCGCTCCTAGCGTCGCAGCGACGATCACGGCGGCGTTCGTTGCGATTTTCTTCGTCCTGCGCACGATGACCCCAAGCATCGCGTTCACCGAAGTTCCGCCGCCGCTCGAAATTGCATCCACACTCCCCGAAGCGCCCGTTTTTGAGAGAACGACAGCTCCTCCGATTCCGATTTCGGCCACAATGGTGGAGAAGAAGGTTGCCGTCGCCGTCAAGGAGGCGTTAAGACAAGCCGAGATTCACAAAGTCGTGCTCGTATCCGGCGATTCGGCGCAGCAAGCCGGCGCCGTCGCGGCCGGGATTCACAGAGTAGCGCTCGCATCCGCGGGTTCGGCGCAGCAAGCCGGCGTCGTCGCGGCGGAGATGCCGGGTAAGCACGTGGAATGTGTCGGATGCGACTACGAGCGTGCCAGTCTTCCGGGCAAAGACTTCAGCAATCGGTCGATGGAAGGTACGAATTTCGCACACGCCGATCTGCACGATTCGCGATTCGAGCACGCAACGCTCACCGGCGTGAACTTTGAAGGAGCGGATCTGCGCAACGTATCGTTCGTCGGCGCGGACTTGGAAGGTTGCAACATGCGAAACG
Source organism: Vulcanimicrobiaceae bacterium (assembly GCA_039937995.1). Classification (GTDB taxonomy): domain Bacteria; phylum Vulcanimicrobiota; class Vulcanimicrobiia; order Vulcanimicrobiales; family Vulcanimicrobiaceae; genus JALYTY01. The sequence goes on from JBDTFK010000297.1 coordinate 10,327, forward strand.
CGCGTCTCGATGGTGCGCGATTCGACGGCGCCACGATGACGGGTTGCAACATCGATGCTAGCGCGCTTTCGCCCGCGCAGGCGCGCGTAGTTTTAACGTCGTGCGAAGGTTGCAATTTCGCGCGTGTGAACCTACGTGGAATGGATTTACGCAACGTACGTATTGAGGGCACCAATCTCGCCTATGCCGATCTACGCGACACCAACCTTTCCGGTGCGATGTTCACGGGTGTGAATTTCGCGCACGCACAGCTCTCCGGCGCGCGCGTCGACGACGCAGATTTCACCGGATGCAATTTCGATAGAGCCGACTTACGCAACGTCGACCTCTCAAAAGCCTCGATGACCGGTAGCGTCTTGGGCTCTGCCATCATGCGCACATAAGGAGAACTTTTATATGACCCGCATCGTTTTCGCGGCGCTTTGCGCGCTCGCTCTGGTTTCTTACGCCTCCGCGCGGCCGGCGGTCGCGTCGGTACCCGCCCATTGCGTCGGATGCGACTTCTCGCATTCCGATCAGCACGGGAAGGATTTCGAAGGCGTATCGTACGTGGGCGCCGACTTTTCCGGCGCGAATCTCCAGCATGCCGATTTTCGCAATGCGAAACTCGTAGGCGCCGATTTCAAGGACGCGGATTTAACCGGCGCCGACCTTAGTAATGCAAATCTTATCGGAGTGGCGCTGCGCGGCGCGAAACTCGCCGGAGCGAACCTTACGAAAGTGAAAGCAACGGGCGTCGACGTTCGAGGCGTCGGGGAGGGCTTAACCGACGCGCAGCTACGCGGGCTTTTTGGGCACTGCACCGGCTGCGACGCCGCGGGGGCGAACGTTTCAGGGCGCGATCTCTCGGGCGTGAAGATGGTCGGAGCCGACATGCGGAACGCAAACGCGGGTAGAACGCGATTTACGAATGCGGACCTCGTTGGGGTCGCATTTCAGAACGCGGATTTGCACGACAGCGACTTCGGCGGAGCGGCGGTTTGCTGGTACAACGGCGACTATCGAAGCGACGGATCGTACGGATCGTACACCCGCAGCGACCCGCAATGCTTGGACTTGGCCGGGGCGAACGTCAGCGGAGCGGATTTCCGCACTGCCAAGATTTGCTCCGGGGATCGAGAACGGAAATGCTCGACCGTAGACGCATCCATGCTACGCAAACTCAGCCACTCTTCACTAGCAGGGGCGCTGCTACCTTAGACGCACCTCGGGCCCGCCACCGAGGTAACATGCAGGCCCGCCGGTGCGTTACCGTCGTAGAATGGCAATCATGCGTAACCATCTAGCCGGGGCGCTCTTGGCCGCCGCGATCCTCATCTTGCCGGTCTTCGCGGGTGCGGCACCGGTGACCAAGGCGAGCGCGCCGCCACCGCAAATTATCCACGTCTACACGCGGCGCGTCTGTAGTACGCTTGAGAAGACGATCAAGCCCGTAATCGGCATGATTCTTCAAAACGATCAGACGATCGCGAAGAGTCCGCAGTTCTTCAAAGACTACAATTTCGCGATGGGCTACGGCACCAAGGGATCGCAAGATATGGCCGTGCTGCATATGGAGAACTTGGTTTCACCGCTCGTCGATAACATTCTCGCGGCGCAAAAAATGATGAACGATCCGAATGCGTTTCCCGCAGTCCCGAGAAGCGAGGACGACCGCCGCGCGATAGCGCTGAAAGAAAAAACGTTGCGCGCGCTTGCATCGCAAGAAGCGGCGTTGGATATCATCAACGGTTTCGTCACGACGCAGCAACTCTCGGCGATGCAGCACGAGGGCATGGGATTCATCCATTCGATCAACCAGCCCGACGTCAAGACGCCGCAGCAGCCGCAAAACAACATCATTTCGGGTCTCACGCCCGCCGACAATCCGGGCGAAGATACTACCGCGACGCTGATGAATGCCGGCCTGGCGCCGAACCCGTACGAACTCGATCTCTCGCGTATTCCCGGATTGACGCTCGGCTACAACCCGATCACGCACCTCAAGGACGGCATCGTTTGGACGCAGGGCGACGCGAAAACGAACGAAGACGATCTCTCAAAGACCGTCTACGACACGATACGGTCGTGCAGCAATCAGTCCGGAGTCGTCGCGCCTTCGCCCGGGCCGTAGAGCCCATTTCCGGCGATAGCCGCAGAGCCCAGCCCGGTAAA
>JBDTFK010000298.1:0-2578 GCA_039937995.1 Vulcanimicrobiaceae bacterium
GACACAATCGCGCGCCGTTAGCGGCACGCCGTCGGAGAAACGCAGCCCCGGGCGCAGATGATAGGTGATCGAGAGTCCGTTCTTGCTGATACCGCCGTTTTGGAGGGTGGGCAGCGCGGTTGCGGCATCGCCGATCAGTTCGCCGCGGTCGTTCCATTTTACGAGGTATTGAAACGACAACATGCCAAGTTCTGTCGACGATGCGCCGTTTTCGAGCGCGGGATTGAGCGACATCGGTTCGCGTTGCTGCGCGATGACGAGCGCACCTCCGGGAGATGCGGACTGGCCGCCGCTGCGAGCGCAACCCGAGAGGGCTACGAGCAGCGCAGCGACCAGAACGACGGCCTTCACGGCTTGTAGGGATCCCGGCTATACGGAGGCGTTTTCGAGCCGTCGACCACCACGCGATACCACGGATCGCTCGTGGTCTTGTGCAAAAGATCGAAAGATTCCCCGCTGCGCGCGACGTGCGACACATCGACCGCGTAGCGAATCGGCACGCCCGGTTTCAAATGCGGCGTTGCGGTTGCGCGGATGAGATAGGCGCCGTTCGTGCCGGGAGGGGCGCCGTTGAATACGGTGCCGATGCCATTGCGATCGACAAGGACCACGCTTGCCTGATCGATGCCGAGTGCGTACATGGGCGATACGCCGGGGAGGACGCGGTCATGAAAGATGCGCGCTAAGAACACGACCGTGCGTCCGAAGCGGTCGCGTTTTGCGAAATGCGTGTCGGTCATCGTGTTTACGAGCGACGGCCACGAGAAGAATCCGGTCGTGAAGCTGATGCGCGGCTCGAGCGGATACTTTACCGCGTCGGCGGTGTGGGTATCGTTGCCGAGACGGTCGGCGCTTGCCGAGTCGTAGATAACCGCGCCCTGAATGGCGAGGCCCGCGCTTCCTCCGCCGACGGCGCCGCCACGGGCGTACACGCGCTTCACCGCATCGATGAGTTTGCTGCCTTTCCAGATCGTATAGTTCGATTGATCGCCGCCGGCAAAAAAGACGACATCGGCTTTATCGACAATCGGCGCGACCGCATCGACGGCGGTGCGCGTCGCGCACGGTGGAATGAGTACCGTTTGGTTTGAAGCGAAATTGCCGTATTTTGAGAAGAGTTCATCGTAGAGGTCGGCGTCGGAGGCGCGCAGCACGACGACGTTACCGGCGCGAACGGTATGCGGGCCGACGATGCGGTCGTGAACGGTCGCCCACGCGGACGGCGGCCCTTCGAATGCGCCGCCGCCGTTGAGAATAAGACCGGGACCCAGCAAATGTTTCGTGGGCACATAGGTTCCATGTCGCGGAAACACCGTGACCGCGCAGGGATCCGGCGATGCCGCTTGAGCGGCGCTCGCCCCGCAAACGACGAGCACCGTCGCGACGATGAACCAGAGTGCTTTCACTACAGTTTTATCTGGATTTGAAAGTACAGATTGAGGGGCATCGGGAAGTTAAATGAATTAACGTCCCCGTAGCCCGGCACGAACGGTTGTTTGAAGTAGGGGTTAAGCGGAACGCCGTTTCCGGTAAGATCGTTCGGGCTCGTTCCGTTGTACTGATTGCTTACGTAGAACGTGTTCGGAGCATACCCGCATACGGCGCTGCTGGGCGGAAACTGCGACGTCCACGCGGCGCTCGTGCCGCCGAAGCAGCGGTTGAAGAGATTTGTAATCGTAACGTTTGCACTGACGCGCGGCGAAATCTCATAGCCAAGCTGCAATCCCATATTGAACTGCCACGGTTGGCGGAATTGGCCGAACGAGTCGAATGAGTTGGTGAGCGGGTTCGGGATGTAAAGCGTACCGGACGATGTCGCGGCTGACGAACACGAGGTATAGTCCGCGTTTTGCGGCGTCGAGGTTCCGAGCGCGACTTGATTCACGCTGCACGTACGCGGATCGATGCCCGCCACATCGGTAGGCGCGCCGTACGATGCGCCTTGGTTGAGCGTGAAGGCGGGAGTGATCGTAAACTTGGCATGCCGGTAGCTCAGCACGAGGGCGAAGACGTTCGGCGAGAGATATGGGGCTTCGAGCCCCGTATCGTACCAGCCGTCCCGGTTGAGCAACGGTTGCGAACTCGCGCTGTAGTACGGATTGGCGATCGAAGCCGCCGCGCACGTCGGGTCGGCAATCGGCGCCCCGTTGGCGTCTTGCGTGTAGCAGGCCGCCCCGCCGCCGCCCTTCGTCAAAGCGTTGTATTGCTGGATGTATTGGTTGAAAATGTCGACCTTGTTCTGCCCGATGCCCTGGTAGTCGTTCCACTTCTCTTTTGAATTGAGATAGGTGTACGAGAAGAGCATCGATAGGCCGTTGCGCGAGAAGTCACCCTTGGTGAATTGGAGTTCCACACCCTTGCTCGTCTCCGTGCCGGCGTTGAGCGACGGCGACGCGAGCAGCGTGGGAACGTTCACGTTTTCATCGAGCTGATTGGTCGCGTAACGGTAGTACGGCGTCACTTTGAGCGACATGTCGGTTCCCTTGAAATGCCGCTCGTACGAGAGATCGTAGTTGTTCGAAAACTGCGCCTGCGCGTTGTGGAACGGCGTCGTGAAACCGTAGGGGAGAAAACCGAT
>JBDTFK010000299.1:0-2946 GCA_039937995.1 Vulcanimicrobiaceae bacterium
TCGGAGCGCCGCAACCCCAGTATCGCGCGACCGAAACGACCCTAACCGACGCGTTTGCCGGCGAACGCATCGATTTCACCGGTGCACTCGTGCGATCGCACGGCACCGCCACGCTGGTTCGATACGCGATAACCTGTTGCCGCGCGGACGCACAACCTGTCGCCGTACTCTTGGCGACGCCGGTAAACATCGCCGCACGCACCTGGATCCACGCAACCGGAGTCCTCCGCGTTCGCAACGGTGCGATCGCACTCGTACCCGATCGCTTATGGGCCGTAGCGCCGCCGCTCGATCCGTTCGTATACCGCTAACGCAGCCGCGGCTCGAATCCGCTTACGCGCCTACTCTCGCACTAGGTGTGAAGTTGCGCGAAGTTGAGCGATGGCGTCGGCTTCGAGTTGCGCTACGATTTCCCGCGCCGGCCGCACCCGGTAGAGCATGCCCACCGACTGCCCTGCATATAGGTGCGCGATCCGGTAATCCTCATCCGCTCTCGCGCGCTCGAAAGCGGCTACGGCTTGCGGATCCGCGAGCAGTTGGTCTTCGTGCGCGGTCCACCGCTGCGCGAACGGATTTCGCAGCGCCCGACCGGCAAATTCGGGCGTCCAACCGGTGTGTTGAAGCCGGTCGTAGACGCTCGTTCGAATGGTGCCCGTTTCGTCGCTTGCGATAATGGCATCTTGAGCCTTCGGATCGCTGCGGCTTTCGGCTGCTAGAAGAAACGGCGTGCCGATCCACGCGCCCGCCGCACCCGCGGCAAGCACCGCAGCAAGGCCGCGTCCCGAGACAATGCCGCCGGCCGCAAGAACGGGCCTCGGGCTCATGTCGAGGACGATCTGCAACAGCGGCAACGTGCCGACGGCACCCGTGTGGCCGCCGGCTTCGGTACCCTGCGCGATGAGGATGTCGACGCCCGCATCGAGCGCGGTTTGCGCCGACGCGCGGCTCTGCACTTGCGCCGCGGCAAGAATGCCGCGTTCGTGAATTCGCGGAACGTACTGCGCGGGATCGCCGAACGACACGCACACGACTTTCGGGCGGGCTTCCAGAGCGAGATCGAAGAGTTCCGGCCGGCGCTCGAGCATCCAGTGTACGAGCCCGACACCAAGGTTCTTGTTTCCGTTCATTTGCATCAAGCGAATTTGGTGGCGAATGCTCTGCGTGCTCTCGCTTTGCGCGAGTCCCAGCATCCCTAAACCGCCTGCCTCGCTCACCGCTCTTGCGAGATCCCCTCCCGCTTGAGGTGTCATCGCCCCATTGAGAATCGGCGCGCGAATATCGAGAAGATCGCAAAGCGCAGTGTGGAGTCTCATAAGTCGCTCGTTCTTTGAGCTTAGTGCAAGAAGTAGCGGTACGACGAGAAGACAAGCGCCACGCCTAAACGGTCGGCGGCGGCGATAACCTCTTCGTCACGAACGGAGCCACCGGGAGCGATGATCGCGGTGCATCCCGCTTCGACCGCGGCCTCTAGTCCATCGGCGAACGGAAAGAATCCGTCACTCGCACACGCGGCGCCCCGCGCGTTTTCACCCGCACGATAGCCGGCGATCTTTACCGCGCTCACGCGGTTGGTTTGACCGGCACAGATCCCACGCGTCGTGCCGCCTTTTACGATCACGATGCCGTTGGATTTCACGTGCCGGACGACGTCCCAGGAGAACGCGAGGTCGTGCCATTCCTGCGCGCTCGGATGGCGTTTCGAGACAACGCGCCAGTTTTCGGGCGGCGCGTCGGGATTGTCGTCCTCGGCCAGCACGCCGCCGAGCGCGCTACGCACCCGCAATTCTCGCGCGAGTTCGTCGGGCAGCGTTCGCGCAAACTGCATGACGCGTAGGTTTTTCTTCTTTTTCAAGATTGCGAGCGCATCGACGTCGAACGCGGGGGCGGCGACAATTTCGAGAAAGAATTTCGAGAGCGACTCCGCCGCTTCGCGATCGATCGTTCCGTCGGTCGCGACGATTCCACCGAAGGCGGAAACCGGGTCGGCCTCGAGCGCATCGGCCACAGCTTTGCCCACGCTCGAACGCTGCGCGACGCCGCAGGGAACCGTGTGCTTTACTACGGCAGCGCGCACGAAGCGATCTCTTTTGCTGCCGAATTCGGCACCGAGGGCGGAGCGCGAAAGTAGACGCAGCGTTCCGTCGAGATCGAGCAAGTTATTGTACGAAAGCGCTTTTCCGTGAAGCTGCTCCGGTAACCGACCGGGCCGGTCGAGATAGAACGCCGCGCGATTCTGGGGATTCGTGCCGTACCGCAGTCGTTGCGACAGCGGCAACGTCAAGGTCAGCGCTCCGGGCAGGTCGCTTGGAAGATATTCTCCTTCCGTGGCCAGATAGTGCGCGATTGCGGCATCGTATTCGGCCGTTCGTTGGAAAGCAGCCAACGCAAACTTGCGACGCATCGATTCCGAAACGTCTTGCGCTTCGAGCGCCGCGATAAACGGGCCGTACTGTGACGGATGCGTCAGTACGCTGACATGAATAAAATTCTTGGCCGCGGCGCGCAGGAGCGCAACGCCGCCGATATCGATTTGCTCGATTGCGTCATCGAGCGTCGTTCCTTCGCCTGCCACGGTCGTCTCAAACGGATAGAGGTTGACGACGACGGTCGTAATGCGGGCGATCGCGTATTTCTCGGCTTGCGCGCGATGCTCGGGTTTGCTGCGATCATAGAGGATCGCACCGAAGACCTTCGGATGCAGCGTCTTTACGCGCCCGTCGAAGAGCGCGGGGAATCCCGTCATTTCTCCCACGTCGTGAGCCGGCACACCGTTTTCTTCCAAGTGTTTTTTCGTGCCGCCGGTAGCGTAAATGTCGATGCCGCCTTCGTGCAGGATGCGTGCCAGCTCCACGGCACCGGTTTTATCCGAAAGCGAAAATAGCGCGGCAGGGTGGGCGGTGTCAGGCAAGAGCAAGCTCCGGGGCGCGCGCCGAAAGCGCCGCTGCG
>JBDTFK010000300.1:0-8352 GCA_039937995.1 Vulcanimicrobiaceae bacterium
CGGGCGGTCACAGGCGGCGTCCATTCCGCGAGTAGATGCCGCTAGCATCTTTGCAAGTGCGCACGCACTGTGCGAGGCCGAAGCAGGCAGACTCTGGGGTGTTTCGCTCTGTGTGCCGATGATGGTCGCCGATGCGAACACGCACCAAGCCATGACGAAAATAGCGGTGCGTGGTTCGACGCGCGATGGCGATCTATTCCGCCTGACGCTACCTACCGCCGCCGAAATCTCAACGGCGCCGGTCGAGTACGATGGGATAAGCTGGGCGCAGATCATGTGGCCACTGGTCGGCTCCGCCGATTTTCGCGCGGTTCTGCTCATGCACGAATCGTTTCACATTGTCCAGCCGAAGCTCGGCTTCACCGGTTACGCCGGCACGGGAAGCATCTCCGGCGACGCGAGTTTGGACACGCAAGCCGGCCGCATCTGGTTGCGCGGCGAGCTTCACGCGCTGCGCGCAGCTTTGGAGACAAACGGCGAAGCGCGCACGCGTGCGCTGCACGACGCACTTGCGATGCGGCTCTATCGAGCGTCGCTCTTCGCGGGCACGGCCGAACAAGAGCGCGAGCAAGACATCATGGAGGGATTGGCGGAAGGCACGGGCATCGACGCCGGATTGCCGCCGGGCCACCGCATCGCGTACGCGCTGCGCGACATGGCGTTTGTTGAAGCCCAGCCGAGCTACGCGCGCTCGTTCGCCTATGCCACCGGACCCGCGTATTCCGAAATCCTTGATGCGGCGAAGCCGCGCTGGCGGCGCGGGGTCACGCCGGCTAGCGATATCACGCATCTCGCAATGCGCGCATACGGTTTGAGCGTCGCCGTGCCCACGGCATCGCAAGCGCAAGCGATCATCTTGCGCTATGGCGGCGCGGAAATTGAATCCCAGGAGGAAGCTCGCGCCGCTCGTAAGACTGCGCAGGACGCGATGTATACGCACGACCTCGTCAGCGGCCCGACAATCACACTGCCGATGACGCACTTTAAAATCACATTCAACCCGCGTGACATCGAGACGCTTGCGCAGTATGGGTCCGTCTACCACACGCTCAATGTCAGCGCCCCGTGGGGCACGATCGTAGTGTCAGGCGGCGCCGCTTTGATCTCGAAAAACTTTCACGTTCTGCGCGTCGCTGCTCCGGCGGATGCGCGCGGCAACATCGTGCAAGGCCAAGGCTGGACGCTCAACGTTGCACCGGGCTATGCGATCGTCCCCGACCCCAAAAAAATCGGCTCGTTCGTCGTATCGGGGCAGCACTAGACCGGCTCGATAGGGAATGCTTCATCGTACAATGCGTAAGTTAGAGTCGGCATGAGCGGGCGCAGAGCTTTACCGACTATCAGCCTTACCGATGCGCAGCTCGGCGTGGGCGCCAGCTTCGGCAATAGCGCAATTTGGGTCAACACGAAGAGCACGGGTGCGCTCGAACGCGTGTTTTTAAACGCGCTGGCGCAGAGCCTCATCGGAACCATTTCACTCCGGTACGGCGCTTTCGGATTGCCGCTGAGCACGGTCCGGAACGCGGATCGGTCGGCACAAGGCTGTATCGCAGTACGACCCGACGGGGACAGCCGCCGCGTGGACATCCATCCGGCGTACCAGCGAGTCTCCTTCGTGCTTGGCGGCGTCGTTGAAGTCAAAGAAACGACGTTTGTTCCGTTGGGAAACGCGCCGTCGGGCTATGACGATCCGCCGCTCGCATACATCGTGACCGAACTAATCAACAGGAGTGACGTCGCGCATCAAATTCGGGTCGTCGGCTCGGCGCGTTTACGAGGGAGCATGGAACCCGACGTTCGCGTACGCTTCGACGCGGCGACGCATGCTCTCGTGGCGTTCAACGCTTCGCAGCCGAACGCCGTCCGGATCTTCGGCGTTTCCGAGCCGTCATCACGCTTCGAGGCAGGCTTCGACTTCGGTAGAATCTACGACCCTACCCACGTAAATGCGTTGAATAATCTCATCGTGGACGGTGGAGACGTCATCGGGCAACTGCAGCTAGACGTCCTGCTCGAACCGCAGCAATCTCGAACGATGTGTTTTACCGCTTGCGCGGTTGCCGAAGGTGAACGCTTCGCGCTAGAAACATACGCGGCGTCCCCCGGCCACGAGCGCGCGTTGGAGCAAACCATCGCACACCTGGAAGACGTCCTCGCGTACAACGAGGTTCTCACGCCGGAACCGCTGATCAATCAGGGGGCGCTCTGGAGCAAGGTAAATATGCGGCGCGTCATGGCTTCATATCCTCACGGAGTTGCATTCACCAACGATCCGGGAAACTACGCCAACGTCGTCGTCCGTGACAGTGCTTGGTTTGTGTACGGAAACGATCACTTCATGCCGGCGTTTTCCCGGCAACTCCTCGAGAGCGTTGGATCGCGCCAGTATGCTAACGGCAAGTTGCCCGAGTACTACAATGCCGTAACAGGTGAGGTTTATGACGATGGCCTCAACATCAACGACGATACGCCGCTCTACATCCTCGCCGTCAATCATCATTTCCGATCGACCGGAGATATGGAATGGCTTCGCGGCGTGTATCCACGAGTCGCCGCAGCGGCGATATACATTATTTCGCAGGTCGACGCGCGCGGCCTAGTCTTCTGCTCGGCTCGCGATCCCAGAGGAAATGTTTGGGCGTCGGCCAGCTGGCGCAACATCATCGACCGGTACAGCATCAATGGCGCCGTCACGGAGATCAACGCCGAATGCGTTGCGGCTCTTCGGGCCGCCGCGCACCTCGCCGATAACCTGAAGCGATCCGACGATCACAGCCAACGCTTCGCCGAGGCCTCGCGCGGCATTCAAGACGCGATGAACAAGCACCTCATAAATCCGGAAAACGGACTGTATTACCTGAACATCGACGTCGACGGAAACGTGCATACGGACGTAACCGGCGACGAGATTTTTCCGGTGATGTTCCGTGCATGCTCTGAAGATACCGGATTTCGTGTCATCAGCCGCCTTAATGCACCGGACTTTTGGACATCAGCGGGTCTACGAACCGTCTCGCGCGACGATCCTCTCTTCGATCCATCGAACTACGCAGGCCTTATGGGTGGTGTATGGCCGGGCTTGACGTGGTGGTATGCCTTTGCGGCGGCGCGATATCACCCGAACTTCATGGTGCGGGCTTTACGATCGTCTTTCGCGCACTATGCCGTCGACCCAAAGAAAAACAACACCGTCCCCGGGCAGTTCAGCGAGTGGTTCGACGGCGAAAGCCTGACGAATAAGGGTATGCGGCTATCGCCGTGGGAGCCGCCGCGCTTTTTGTGGGCAGCCATCGAAGGGGTCTGCGGTTTTATGGTGGCGCCGGGTGAGCCAAGCGTTAATCCCATCATTCCCTCGCATTGGACGTGGGTGGGAGCTCGACGTTTACCATACCACGGCGCTTTTGTTTCCTACTTCGGCATTCGCCAACGTAGCGGCCGGTTAAGCATTTACTCGACCACCCACCTCAAAAGCAATTTCGAAGTATCCATTTTTGAACGTGATGTCACGGACCAGGTACACGTTTTTTCGGATCGTGCTTCAGTAATTGCATTGGCGAGCGAAAATGAGACGATACTGCTCGTCGGAAATACCGCGACCGAAACCGTTGCCGTGCCGATCGATATCCAACCCCTGATCGATGCGTCGAAGCGCTACACGTTGCGAACGTACAATAGTGAGCGGCAAAGCTGGGAGCAGCCGTACTCCCTCGATTTGGGAGCTTCGGGCGCCATTGCCGTATCCATAGAAGCCGGTGGATTCCGCTTGCTGCAACTCAGCACGAAGCTGGCCGCCGAAGGTTCGACCGCGACTCGCTAATAGGTGATTCCCGGCGAATCCCACGACGCGGGAAAATTCGCGTACGATCGATCGAGTGCGGTGACTTCCGAACAGCCTAAGAGCGCGAGCGTGCGCGCGACATCGCTGCGAAGGATCTCGATCGCCTTGGCAACGCCAATTCCGCCCGCTGCACCAAGTCCGTATGCGTAGGCTCGCCCAATTAAAACCGCGCGAGCCCCTAGGCACATCGCCTTGACGATGTCGCTGCCGCGACGCACTCCACCATCGAGCAATACTTCTGTGCGTCCCCCAACGGCGGCAACGATGCCCGGCAACACGCGCAACGTCGGCGCAACCGTATCGAGTTGGCGACCACCGTGATTGGAAACGACGATCGCATCCGCTCCCGCGTCGACGGCACGCCGTGCATCGTCCGCCGAGAGCACGCCTTTGACGACAAGCGGCCCACCCCAAACCTCTTTAATCCACCCCAAGTCATCCCAAGTCACCGACGACTGTGCAAGCGCGGAAGCAACATCGGCGTACGGCATGGGGCCGTGGCTTAGCTCGATATTCGGAAATTTCATCATGCCGCCGTCCAAAAGGAAATCCGCGAGCCACCGCGGTCGGGCGAGAAATTGCGAAACGTGCGGCAACATGTTCAAGAGTCTGTTGCTTGCGAGTTCCTTTGCGCCGTTGCGCGTGTCGCGCTCGCGCAAGCCCGCAACCGGCGTATCAATTGTGACCACAAGGGCCGAGAATCCGGCTCTACGGGCGCGTTCGATCGTGGCCATGGCAACGTTTTTTCCGCCGATTGGGTAGAGCTGATACCAGGCCGGGCCGCTTGTCGCAGCTTTGACGTCCTCGAGCCTGGTTCCCGATAGCGTCGATAAGATGTAGCCCGTTCCCGCAAGGCCTGCTTCGCGCGCCGCAACGCTTTCTCCGCGCGGATAAAACAGGCGCGAACTTCCAACGGGTGCGAGAATGAACGGCAGGGCGAAATCGGCGCCGAGAACCGTCGTGCGCAAAACCGTCGTTGGACATGCAACGGCATTGCGCGCCCGAAACTCGACGGAATCAAAGACCCTGCAGTTTTCTCCCAGCGTTACTTCATCGTCGGCTCCCCCGTCGATATAGTCGAAAACAACACGAGGCAACCTCCGCTTGGCCAGCATTCTCAAGTCCTCGATGTTCACGACGCGCGAAATTCCCATGTGCTCTCAATTCTACGGGCATCATCCGAAACGATGCACGCGTGCGCGATGGCGGAACTGCGGTTCAAGCGCAGCCGCTCCCGTCGCCGAGGGAATCGGCAGGGGTCAAACTTTAGCCCGGGCAATCGAGCGAGATGGCCGTGAACCTCGAAGCTGGCCGTCCGTCGCGCGGTGTCGTCGCGATGCTGTTTCTGCTGGCCTTCGCGATTTTTATCAACTACATCGACCGCGGCAATCTTGGTACCGCTGCGACCCTCGTACAGAACGAACTTCACCTTTCGACCACGCAACTCGGATTTTTGCTCACGGCGATCTTCATCACGTACGTACCGATGCAGCCCGTCGTCGGATTGCTGGTCGATCGTTTTGGCGGCTCTCGCGTTCTCGTTGCGGGATTCCTGATCTGGTCGCTCGCGACCGTGCTCAGCGGGTTCGCAGCGGGGTTTGCCGCGCTCTTCGCGTTTCGGCTGCTGCTGGGTGTCGGGGAATCCGTGACTTTTCCGGCGGTCGCGCGAATCGTCGCCGAATGCGTGCCGCAGCGGTATCTCGGATTTGCGAACGGCGTTACGCAGGCGGGACTGCAGTTCGGCCCCGCATTCGGCGTGTTTTTCGGCGGCATGCTGATTGCCGCACACGGCTGGCGCTGGTTCTTCGTCGCGTTCGGATTGTGCAGCTTCATCTGGGTGGCCGCATGGCTCATCTTGGTTAAGGGAAGCACGCATTCGCCGAAGTCCGACATTCACGCTGCTAGGCCGTCGATGAAGCTCATCCTGCGAGAGCCGTCGCTGTGGGGTGCGTCGATCGGTCACTTCTGCGGGAATTATGCGCTGTATTTTGTGCTGACGTGGATACCTTATTATCTCGTACACGAGCGGCATTGGTCGTTGCAACAGATGGCGGTTATCGCCGGCAGCACGTATCTGTTAGGCGGCTGCGGTCAAGTCGCGTGCGGTTCGCTTGCAGATGCACTGATTCGCCGCGGATTGTCCGCAACGGTGGTTCGCAAGACGAGCTGCGGCATCGGGGCGGTCGGCCTTGCAATTTGTATGCTCGGCTGCGCCTATTCCGGCGACGTTGCCTCGGTGGTGTGGCTTATCCTTGCGGGTGGAGTCGGGTCGTTTCTAGGCGTGAACACGTTCATCATCGCGCAATCGATCGCAGGCCCTGACGGCACCGGTCGATGGGTGGGCATTCAGAACATGATCGGCAACATTGCCGGGCTGATCGCGCCATCCGTCACCGGCATTCTCGCCGAGCGCACGGGCAATTTCATCGTGCCGTTCACGATTACCGCGATCGTCACGCTTGCCGGCGGAGCGTCGTGGATTTTCCTCGTCGGTAAAATCGAACGCGTCGATTGGAGCGCTCGCGCCGCCCTATCGGATGCCGCAGCCGCACGCGCGGGATACGAATCGGCGTAGCTAGGGTCCGGTTTCGATGTGGAAATAATATTGGCTGCTCACCGCCTTGCACGCCTTTGTCGCGGGGTAATATGTCGAATGCATCGCCGCTTCGACCGTCGCGCGATCGACGGCGGCATTCCCGCTCGACTTAACGATTTTCGCGCTAACCGGATGGCCGTCCGCTGCAATGTTCACCAGTGCGCCGGCGCTGAGGCCGCTTTTGTAGTCCGATTTTGGAATTTCCGGCGGTGTCGCGTTTCTGGGTTTTGCGTCGGCATAACCATGAGGGAACGTGCAGGCGCTCGCGGCGATTAAGCCGTCGGTCGATCCGGTGCGCGCCGAGCCGGTGGATGCTAAACCCTCGGAAGACTGCAGGAGCACGGCAAGAATGCCGAACGACATGACGCTTGCACCGAGGACGAGATAGTTGATCTTCAATTGAATCACCTTTCCATTGAGTAGACGCGCGATGCGCCCTACGAGTACGTGCTTTGAACCGATTGCGCTTGGAGTAAGGAGCGGCAAACGCGAGCGCCGCATTTGCGCTAGTTGTGCGAGGCAGTTTGCGTAGCGGTCGGGGTCGCGCATCGCATGCACTACCCAGTCGTCGCACGCCGATTCACGCTCTTTGATCATTTGCCGACCGATAACGTAGACCCATGGGTTGAAGAAGAGACACGCTTCAATTAAACGTTGAATAAAGTTTCCGGTGACATCACCGCGCCGAATGTGCGCAAGCTCGTGATACACGATGCTTTCAAGGTCGCGTCGTTCGAATGTTGCCGCGACGCTCGACGGAATGATGACCACGGGTGAGAAAAGCCTTGCGGCAATTGGCGTCGTCACGTCATCGGACGTCATCACGCGCGGGCCAAGTTCGGGAGCGGGCGAAGCATTGCGCACGATGCGATCGATTCGTGCATAACTTAGCCCTATACGAAAGAGGCAAAGCGCGACGCCGGCGATCCACGTAAGCACGAGCCACGAGCCGCTCGCGGTCGCAGCCTGTGCCGCTACGCGTGAAGCCGCGGATGCCGTGTGCAAGACGGGCGTAGGCAACGCCGTAAAAGTGTCGGTCGGATGCCACAGGCTCAGTAACGGTAGGATTGCGAGGGCGATCAAAGCTGTAAACCACACCGCGTAACGTGTAGACGCGTTGCGCGCAGGCGGCAGAAACGTTACAAGCGCAGCGACCGCAGCAATGAAGGCGCCTTGCCAAAGGCTATTGAGCAGCGCCGCGTTCATCATCGCGATGCCTTCCTGTTGCGCGAAAGCATACGCTTGATTTTGGCGGCATCGTCATCGCTCAGGTGCGTATCATCCAGCAACGACACCGCGAGGGCACCCGGAGAATTTCCGAAAAATCGATCCAGCAAATGTCGCATGGCGGATTTTGCAGCATCGTCCCGGGCGACGAGCGGGTGGAATACGTATGCGCGGCCGTCCTCTTCGTGCGCGATATAACCTTTTTGCTCGAGTGTCCGCAGCGTCGTGAGGACGGTACTGTACGCAAGCGGCGGAGGTTCGATCGCTTCGACAACGTCTGCGACCGTCGCGCGGTCGCGCTGCCACAGCACTTCCATCAAGCGCAATTCGTGGTCCGTGAGAATCAGCGACTTCTTGCGGGACACAACACCTCCGAACTATTAGATATCTAACAGTAGCCTAAAGCCTCTCGGGCGCCTTGTCAATTAGCATTCTAATAATTGTCCTAGAAAGGTCCACATTCGAGACTACGTCGATCCGAAGGAGATTAAACCTGACGCTACCTGTCATATATGGGCTGGTATACCTAATGCATGACATACGCTTCGATCGCCGGGCCGCGCGAAACCAACCTCGATCGGGATCAAACCGCTGCGCTATGTCACTTTTTGGATGATCTCGGCGCGGTGATCACCGAGGCCAACCTGCCTGAACCGTATTCGCACCGGCTTTTTGGCGGTCTCGCGGCCGC
>JBDTFK010000301.1:0-3301 GCA_039937995.1 Vulcanimicrobiaceae bacterium
GAGGCAACCGCACCGAAACGCTTGCCTCCCTGGCGACGCTACGCAAGATTCTTAATCGGTTCGTGGCACACCGGGTCTTCTACGAAGTCTCGAGCCGCAGCAAACGCGGTCATGAGTTCTTTTCGGCTAAGAACATCTTCGTCGTCGGTCTTATCGAGGTCACGAACAACGAGCACCTTAAGATTTTGATCTTCGATGCCGACAACCAAGCCCACTCGATCGAAATTCTCAATCCGCAAACGATGCGCATCTACGACGAGATGCCCGGACGCGGGTTTGCCGTTTCTTTCATCAGCGAAACTGAGAGCGGCGTCGAGACGCGCGCTTACATTCGCGACGAGGGTGAAGGCAGCGATCGCATTCGCGAACAGACGGCGCTTGAGAAGATCACGCTCCCACAACTCTTCGAATATCTCGAAGTTATCACGACGGTCGAGCCGACAAAGCGCCGCTAGCAGCGGCGCCCATTTTTGCCTAAGCGAATCCGGGCTTCCAACTTCTGCGCGGTTCGTAACGCGCTAACCGCCTCACCGAATCGCTCTTGGCGTTTGTACGCAACGCTTAGGTTGAAATAGGCCGCGGCGTACCGCGCGTCCGCGACAATAGCGGATTCATAGCGTTTTACGGCTTCACCGGTAAGGCCATCCTCGAGCGCAAGATTACCCACGTTCACTAGTGACGGCGCGTAGTTCGGAACGACCTCGAGCGCAGCCTCAAAATCGGCTCGCGCCATGTCGCGATTGCCCAGCCGCGCGCGCGCCGCGCCGCGTTTGTTCAAGAGAAACGCGCGTTGGAGCGCCGGCACGCCTTCTGTAAGCAAGGCGGTGAATTGCGCTTCCGCGCTTTCGAGTTCGCCGCGTTTTAACGCGCGCAGCGCGCGCTCGCAGGGATCGGGCGGCTGTGAGGATGCGAAACGGGCAAAGAACTTGAACACGGTCGGAGCAGTATGTTAACCATCGACGTCGTCACGCTCTTTCCGGAAGTTTTCGCACCGTTCGTCGGGCTCTCGATCGTCGGGCGCGCAATCGAGGCCGGAATCGTCGATATCCGCTACCACCATCTCCTCGACGAACTCAGCGGAAAAGAGCGCGCCGACGACGAGCCCTTCGGCGGCGGGGCGGGCATGGTGCTGAGGATCGAGCCCGTAGTGCGCGTGCTGGACCGCATTCTCGCCGAAGCCGCGCCCGGAGAAAGCCGGATCATCGCAGTGCCCTCGCCGAGCGGGCGGCGCTTCGATCAAAGGGATGCGCGGCGGTTCTCCGCCTTGGACCGCCTGGTATTGATCTGCGGCCACTACGAAGGGATCGACGAGCGCTTAACCTCGCTCTATCCCATTGAAGAGTATTCTCTCGGCGATTTCGTCCTCACCGGCGGCGAGCTTCCGGCTCTCGCCTTCATGGATGCTGCCGTACGGCTGCTCGACGGCGCGATCCGGCCCGAGTCCGCCCAGGCTGAGTCATTTTCCGAAGGTCTCCTGGATTACCCGAGCTATACGCGCCCGGCCGTCTTTCGAGGCGTTTCGGTGCCGGACGTCCTGCTATCGGGCAATCACGCCGGAATCGCCGAGTGGCGCCGGCAACAATCCCGCGACAGGACGGCCGCCCGGCGTGGGGACATGCTGGCCGGGAGCGCGGCAGAGCACGAGAAGCCCTTGATTGAGAAACCCGAGCCGTGATACGATGCCGAGGTTGTGCCGGAGGCTCTCCCCCGGCTATTCGTTCGTCTTGAACTAGAGATATTTGCCATGAACGTAATCGATGTCCTTACTCGCGAGCAACTCAAAGAGACCGTCCCGGCGTTTCGTTCCGGCGACACGGTAAAGGTATATTCCAAGGTCGTCGAGGGCGGCAAAGAGCGCACCCAGATGTTCGAAGGCGTTGTGACGGTGCGTAAGGGCGGCGGCTCCCACGAATCGATCACGGTTCGTCGCGTCGCGCACGGCGTCGGCGTCGAGAAGTCGTTTCTCGTAAATAGCCCGCGCGTTGAGAAGATTGAAATCAGCAAGCGCGGCATCGTGCGCCGCAGCCGCCTGTACTACTTGAGCGATAAAATCGGCAAAGCCGCGCGTATCAAAGAAAAGAAGGCCACTAAGTAGCTGCCCTGACGCCGCTTCAATTGCTCGGGCTCATCGTGGTTTTTGCGCTCGCCCGAGCCGCGCTCAGCATCAGATTTCTAACGGCCGACGATAAACCATCGTCGGCCGTTGCGCTCGTCCGCGAATACCTGGACGCGCTTATCGTTGCCGGGCTCGTCGCGATGTTGCTGATCACGTTCGTGGTCCGGACGTACTTCATCCCATCGGTTTCCATGGTGCCGACGTTGGAAGTCGGCGACGTTCTTCTCGTCAGCGAGCTCGAGTATCATCTTCATCCGCCGAGGCAGGGCGATTTGGCGGTTTTTATGCCTCCGATCGATTCCGGCGGAGACGAGTTCATCAAACGCGTGGTCGGCGTGCCCGGTGACACCATTCGGATTTCCGACGGTATCGTGTACCGTAACGGTACCGCGCTGCGCGAGCCGTACGAAAACGAACCGCCGAAATACGACCTGGAGATCAAAAATTACGGAATCTACGTCAACGGCGTGGCGCTCAATCCGCTCGATGCCGACATCCCGCCGAAATCCCGCTGGGCGGCCCCGAACCAAGTTCCGAGCGGGTTTTATTTTATGCTCGGCGACAATCGGAATTATTCGGACGATTCGCATGCCTGGGGGTTCGCGCAGGTTCGCGGCCGATACGCCTCGGGACCCCTCGCGCACCGCAACGTCAAGGCTTCTTTCGCCGGACGCGCGTTCATGATCTTTTGGCCGATGAGCCGCCTGCAAGCCCTGCGCTAATACTCGATGTAAGAAAGAGCAATGACACCGTATCAACTCCTTGGACTCGTCGCGATCATCGCCGTAGCGCGGATCGTACTAACGCTACGCCCCGTCGCAACCGCGTCGGGCGGCCGCACCCGATCGATCGCGCACGAATATTTGGACCCGTTCATCTACGCGGGCATCGCTGCGTGGGTGCTCATAACGTTTGTCGCGCGCACGTACTACATTCCATCGGCATCGATGGTTCCTACGCTGCAAGTTCACGACGTCTTGCTCGTCGATAAGTTCGAATACCGCTTCCACGCGCCGAACGAAGGGGACGTCGTTGTCTTTCCGCCGCCGATCCCGACGCCGGACGATTTCATTAAGCGCGTCATCGGCCGGCCGGGCGACACGCTTTCCATTGCCAAAGGCGTGGTTTATATCAACGGCAAAGCGCTCAAGGAACCCTACGTGGCCGCGCCGCCGGCCTACGATC
>JBDTFK010000302.1:0-11126 GCA_039937995.1 Vulcanimicrobiaceae bacterium
TATCATACCCCGAAATTGCCATTACCCGTGCGATTTTACGCACCAACCCGCGCATGACCGCCATGGGTGCCTTGGTTCTCGCTCAAGCAACCGCGCAAGCCGCGCGCCGGAACGGCCTGCCGCCGGAGTTTCTTGGAGCGACGCTGTTACAAGAGTCGGCATACGACCCGTACGCCTTGTCGGCTGCCGGGGCCGTCGGAATCGCGCAATTCGAGTTGGAGACTGCCGCAGCTAGCGGCGTCGATCCCTTCGACCCGTTCGATGCGCTCGACGGCGCGGCTCGGCTTCTGGCAAGCTACGTCAGGAGATATCGCGGCCGGTACCCGGATGCGTATGCAGCGGCTCTTGCCGCCTACAACGCGGGTCCCCAGGCCGTGGCCCACTATCACGGAGTGCCTCCGTACGCGGAAACCCGCGAGTACATCGCGGATATCTTCGAGCGGTGGGGGCGCATCGCGTCCTACGAACGGCCTCGGACGGAGATTGCGCGCGGAGGGTTGAAGGCGCGGGCATGATGCGTCGTACACGGTGCGCCGGCGTTTTAGCCGCGCTAACGTTAGCTGCATGCGGCAGTGTTTCCGATTCGGTGGATTTCCACGCTCCCGCGGGCTACGTATCGAAGGCGTCCCTCGGGTCGTTCATGCAAGTTTGGCAGTCGAGCGACGGCAAAAGCGCGCTGATGGTCATGCAGCTTCCCGGCGAAGTCAATTTCGAACGAGCGATGAACAGCGCAGACATCAAAAATGCAACCGTCAAAAAACGAGAACAGATTACGATTTGCGGGAACCAGCCGGCCCTCTTTGCCGAAGTGACGGGCACGAGCGCCAACGTCAAACTCAGCGGCGACGAAGTGACCGCGAAAAGGGAACGGAGCAACATCGACTTTCTCGTTACGCACGGGCACGGGAACTCGTACTTTGCCATGTACGCATGGCCGCTAAAAGACGCGCCGAACCCGGCGGCACAATCGGCCATTCGCGATCTGTGCGCGAAAAAATAAGGCGTGGCATCTCCGCTACGTCAGCTCTTCGCCCGGCAACCGCTCAGTTGGACCCCCCCCGATGAAGACCAGCCGCGCTTGCGGCGCGCGCTCGGCTGGCCGGCGCTCACGGCCATCGGACTTGGGACGATGCTCGGCGGCATTTTTCCGACCATCGGAGCCGGTGCCCACGCCGCCGGTCCGGCCGTCATCCTCGCCTATGTTCTCTCAGGGTTGGTCAGCGTTTGCGTTGCGCTGTGTTATGCGGAGTTCGCATCGATGGTACCGGTTGCGGGCAGCGCGTACACCTACGCCTACGCGACGCTCGGCGAACTCGTTGCCTGGATTATCGGATGGGATTTAATTCTCGAATACGGACTCTCCGTCGCACCGACGGCGTCGTCGTGGTCGGACTATTTCCAGCATCTCCTCGGTAACATCGGGATACATTTGCCGTACTGGGCGCAAACTGCGGCGCCCCTCGGCGCGCATTTTCAAGTCGATATTCCTGCCGCGCTCGTGACGCTTGCGATCACCGTGCTCGTCACGATCGGCATTCGCGAATCGGCGAGCGTTAACGGGGCGCTCGTTATCGTGCAGATCGTTTCCATGCTGGTCTTTGTTGCGATCGTCGCTCACGCGGTAAAACCGGAACTCTTGCACCCCTTTGCTCCGCACGGTTGGCACGGTATCGTGGCGAGCAGCGCGCTTGTCTTCTTTGCTTACATCGGATTCGACACCGTTACGGTCGCGTCGGAAGAAGCTCATCACCCCGAGCGCAACGTGCCGATTGGAATTATTGTTGCGCTCGCAATCGGCGGGTTGTTGTATGTGGTTCTCACGATTTGCACGGTCGGCGTGATGCCGTACATGAAACTCTCCGAAGGCGCGGCAATGCTCGATGCGTACGGGAACGTTTCGAACAATCAGGTCTTCTATTGGATCGTGGCGCTCGGAGGGATTGCCGGAAACACGACGGTCATGCTCACGTCGCTTCTCGGGCAGATTCGAATCTTTTACGTGATGGCGCGCGACCGGTTGCTCCCACCTGGGGTCGCGCGCGTGCATCCGCGCTTTCGCACGCCGGCCCGCATGACCGCGATCACCGGTACCATCGTCGCGGTTTTCGCGGCGCTCTTCCCGCTCTCCGATCTTTTGACGCTCGTGAACATCGGAACGCTCGCGGCCTTCGCAATCGTGTGTATCGGCGTCCTCGTTCTGCGCTACGTCGCGCCGGACGTGCCGCGGCCGTTCCGCGCCCCCCTCGTCCCGGTCTTCTCGATCGCCGGGGCGGCCGTGTGCCTCTATTTGATATCCGGCCTCGAGCTTGCTACCTGGGTTCGCTATGGTATTTGGTTCGTCGTCGGCATCCTCGTCTATGCGTTCTACGGGTTTCACCGCTCGCAATTGAAACCGAGGTCTTAAATCCGGCGTTGGGGGTATAAAGCTCCGACCGGGAGGAAGCATGTACAACCTAACGACCGTCCACGAACGCCTCGATATTGTGGAACTACCCCAGGCTGCGGCCGCTCGCAGCTTCGCCGAGGACGTCGCAAACGGGCTCGGCTCGCGCAATAAGACCCTCTCTTCGAAGTATTTTTACGACGACTTGGGCTCGGCGCTCTTCGATGCAATCACAAAGCTCCCTGAGTATTATCTGACCGGGGCCGAAACGGAAATTTTGCGGGATTGGGGTTGGGAAATCGTGCGCGTTCTGGGCGAGCCGCTCGACTTTCTGGAGTTAGGCAGCGGCAGCGCGGCCAAGACCCGCTTCCTGATCGAGGAAGCGCTGCGCGTGCAAGGGCGGCTTTGCTATAGTCCGATCGACATTTCCATCGATGCTCTGCGCGCGTCGTCGACTTCACTCGTCGACCGGTATCCGGAACTACATATTCGCGGATACGCGGGCGACTATTTTACGGTGCTTGCTTCACGGGCTCTGCGGTTCGACAAGCGCGTCCTCGCAATGCTGATGGGTTCGAACATCGGGAATTATACGCCCGCAGAAGCGGAGCGTCTCCTCACGCTCACCGGAAAAGCGCTGCGGCCGGGCGACGGCCTTTTACTGGGAGCGGATTGGAAGAAAGATCGCAAAACCTTGGAGCTTGCGTACAACGATCCCACGGGTGTTACGTCGGCTTTCGATAAAAACTTGCTCGCGCGTATCAATCGCGAACTGGGCGGAAGCTTCGATCTCGCCTCGTTCGATCACGTCGCGCACTACGACGAAGAGCGCGGCGTCGTGGAGTCATTCCTGTGCTCGAAGATCGTCCAGGACGTTGCGATCGAGGCATTGGGCGCGCGCGTGCACTTCGAAGCCGGAGAACGCATTCACACCGAGTCTTCGTATAAGTTTGAAGAAGAGACCGTGGCGACGCTTGCAAAGCGGGCGGGCTTCGAACACCGCCGTACGTGGTACGATCGTGCGAGGCGTTTCGGCGTTGCGTTGCTAATTCGCGGGAAATAAGCGGCGTTGTGCTAGCCGGATCGCGCCGTCGACGGTGATTGCCAGCAAGGACGCCGCGATGGATCCCGCAACGATCTGATCGTCGTGATGGAGCGCGAGACCGGTGAATATCAGCGTTCCCAAACCGCCCGCACCGATGTAGCCGCCTAGCGTGGCAAGAGCGATCATCGCGACCGCCGCGATGCGGATTCCGCCGATGATCACCGGCATCGCAAGCGGCAACTCAACGCGCAAGAGCGTCTGCACCTCCGACATCCCGATTCCGCGCGCGGCGTCGGATTGCGCCGGATCGACGCCCTTCAAGCCCGCAACGACGTTGCGCACGAGCATGAATTGGGCGTACGCGACGAGTGCGACGAATAGCGGAATTTCGCCGAGTCCGAAGAGGGAGACGAGCACCGCGAGCAAAGCGAGGCTAGGAATCGTATAGATCGCCGCAAGCGTTCCAAGAATGATCGGTGCTTGACGCGCTCGCTTCGCCGCCACGATGCCGAGCGGCAACGCGATTGCCAGGGCCGTGGCAAGCGCGAGCACGACGATTTCCACGTGCGCGAGCGCGAGGCGGGCAACACCTCCCGGATGGTCGAGGATATAGTTCACGCCGATGCCCGTCGCGCGCGCTCGCGAAGCTCCGTGACTTCGATGTCGGCAGAAAAAAGATCGCGTACGAAAGGCGTGGCGGGATGCGCGAGAATGTCGATCGGGCTGCCTTGTTGTTCGATCGATCCCTCGCGCATGATCGCAATGCGATCGGCGAGGATTAACGCCTCGTCGATGTCGTGCGTAACGAAGATCGTCGTGGTCCCCAAGACGCGAACGATTTCCAGCAGTTCGCGTTGCAGTTCGCGGCGCACGATCGCGTCGAGCGCGCCGAAGGGTTCGTCCATGAGCAGCGCGTGAGGCCGTCCGGCGAGCGCGCGCGCGACCCCGACGCGCTGCGCCTCACCCCCCGAGAGTTCGCGCGGCCGGCGCTCGCGATACCGCGGTGGATCGAGACGAACCAGCGCGAGCATTTCGTCTACGCGTGCGTCGATTTCGGCGGATGGCCAGCCGAGAAGCTTGGGAACGACGGCAACGTTACCCGCGACGCTCATGTGGGCGAATAAACCCACAGCTTGAATTGCGTACCCGATCGTGCGGCGCATGTTTACGGCGTCGAGATTCGCGATATTCTCGCCGTTTAAGAAAATCGATCCTTCATCGACCGGTACCAAGCGATTGATCGTGCGCAGCAACGTCGTTTTACCGCAACCCGAAGGCCCGAGCAACGCGACGAACGACCCGGCTTCGATCGCGAGGGATACGCCCGCAACGGCGTCGCGAACGCCCTTAGCGTAGCGCACGCGAACGTCGCGCAGTTCGATCCCCGCCCCGTCGCTCACGTTTCCGCTTTCAGGAAGTCGGCGGCGACATCGGCGGGTTCCCGGTTTCCGTCTTCGACCGCCGCGTTCATTTCTTGGACGCGCTCGCTGTTAAGTTTCGGCGCTATCGCGTTGAGCACCGTCGCAATCCGCGGCTCTTTCGCGAGCGCCGCGTGGCGCACTAACGGTGCGACGTTGTAGGGAGGCCACAAGTGCTTGTTGTCGTCGAGCAGCACGAGGCGTTGCGTCGCAATCGTTCCATCGGTCGTAAACGCCGTCGCGACGTCGGCCGAACCGGTGAGCAGCGCCTGATACTTAAGTGCGATGTCGTACGTGCGGACCGAGGCAAACGTAAAGCCGCCGTAGCGGCGGCGCAGCCCCGGCAAACCGTCCGCGCGCGTGATGAACTCGGGGATCGTCGCAAGCCGCAATTTCGACGAAACGCGGCTAAGATCGCTCAGCGTGCGAAGTCCGAAGCGAACGGCAATCGCGCGCGTGGTGGCGATGCCCTGCGAATCGTTCATCGGCGAGGGATCGAGCCAGTCGAGGCCGTACCGTTTCGAAAACTCGTCGCGAACGATCCGGTAAATCTCGCGCGAATCGCCGAGCGGCGCGTGATGCAAGACGTCGATGAGTGCCGTGCCGGTGTACTCGGGATAGAGGTCGATGTCTCCGCGAGCCATCGCCGCGAGCGCGATCTGCGTCGAACCCAAGTTGAGGCGCCGCTCGACGGAAAACCCGGCGCGCTCGAGCGTCTGTGCGTAGATCTCGCCGATAACGATCGATTCGGTGAAGTTTTTCGAGCCGACGGCTATCGCGCTGCGGCGCGCGCAATGCGCGAGGACAACGGTGGACGAGAGCAGCGCGAGCGCGCGCGCGCGAGAGAGTGTCATCGGGCAAACTCCAAGACCTTAGCAAGACGCGCGAGGATGAATTCGGCGAAGAATGCCATCAGTGCAACCGCGAGCGCCGAGATAAGAAGCAGCGTCATGTCGCTCGTCTGTAACGCGCGCACGATGTCGTCACCGAGACCGCCGGCGCCGATAAATGTGGCGAGCGTCGCCGAGCCGATTACCTCTACCGCTGCGGTTCGAATCCCGGCGATCGCCACGGGCAACGCCAGTGGAACGCTGACGCGAGTGAAACGCTGAGCCGGCGTCATGCCGAGCCCGGTAGCGGCGTCCAGCGCTGCGAACGGCACTCCTGCGATCGCGAGGTCGGCGTTGACGACGATCGGAGGTAGCGCGAGGAGCGCGAGCGCGACGACCGCGGGCAGAAGGCCGACCCCAAGCCAGGGGAGCATGAGCGTCAAAAGTGCGAGGCTCGGTAGCGTCCGGCCGATTGCGGCGGCTCCGAGGATCGGTCCGTGGGCCAGCCGCTCCTGGGCCGCAGCGACCCCTAGCGGCACGCCCAGGGCGCACGCCAGCGTCAGTGCCGCAAACGAAATTTCCGCGTGGCGCAGCACGTGCGCGAGAACATCACCCCACATACGCTAAGACTTTATCCACAACCCGAAGAAACCATCGGCCTATGCTCCAACAAGAAGAGCGGGCCGTTTCAACGCCGGCCGTTTCTCTCGACGATCCTTCGCTGTATTTTAGCCGCGAGCTCTCCTGGCTTGAATTCAACGACCGGGTGCTCGAAGAGGCGCTCGATCGCGGCAACCCGCTCTTCGAACGGTTGAAATTTATTTCGATCTACGGCACGAATCTCGACGAGTTTTTCATGATTCGCGTCGCCGCGATCAAGCAGCAAATGGAGGCTCAAGTGGTGCGGCGGTCCGATGACGGACGCTTGCCCGCCGAACATCTTGCGGCGATCTCCGAGCGTCTGCGGGGTTCGCTCGCGCGCCAAATGCACGTGCTCGCCGACGAACTGTTCCCGGCGCTCGAAAGCAACGGAATTAAGGTCGTGCAGGTCTCGGAGTTGAGCGAGGATACGCAAGCCGCTCTCGAGCGAACGTTCGACGACCGGCTTTTCCCGGTACTCACACCGCTCGCCGTCGATAGCGGGCATCCATTTCCGTACATTTCGAATCTTTCGCTTTCGCTCGCGGTCGAATTGGAAGAAACAACGCCCGAAGGCGTCGAGTTGCATTTCGCGCGCGTTAAAATTCCGCCGACGCTACCGAGATTCGTTCCCGTCGAGGGCAGCGCGCGCGGCGAGCGCCGCTTCGTTCTCATCGAGGACCTCATCGCGCACCATCTCGACGCGCTTTTCCCGGGCATGAACGTGCGCGAAGCGTATGTGTTCCGCGTGACGCGCGACGCCGATCTCGACCTTCAGGAGGACGAGGCCGATGATTTGTTGCGCGCGATCGAATCCGAACTGCAACGCCGGCGTTTCGGCGAGCCCGTGCGACTGGAAGTCGAGCGCGGAATGCCCGAATACATGCGAGCCTTCTTGCTTACGTCGCTCGACCTATCCGAAACCGATTGCTACGAAGTGCTCGGATTCATGGGCCTCGCCGATTTGTGGCAAATCGTCGGCTTACCCGATTACGAGCAACTTCGGGACGCGCCGTTCATGGCCGCGATTCCGAAGCCGCTCATCGGGAAGACCGATATTTTCGCGCAAATTCGCGAAGGCGATATCTTGCTGCATCACCCCTACGAATCGTTCGATCCCGTCGTGCAATTACTTCAGCAAGCCGCCGAAGACGACAAAGTGCTCGCGATCAAAGCGACGCTCTACCGGACGTCGGGGAAGAACTCTCCGATCGTTCGTGCGCTCCTCGAGGCGGCCGAGAACGAGAAGCAAGTGGCCGTCGTCATCGAGCTCAAAGCGCGGTTCGATGAGGAGAACAATATCGATTGGGCGAGGCGCCTGGAACGCGCCGGCGTTCACGTCGTCTACGGTTTCCCGGAGTTGAAAGTTCATGCCAAGACCGTTCTGATCGTGCGAGAAGAAGAGGACGGCATCCGGCGCTACATGCACTTCGGAACCGGAAATTACAACGAAAAGACCGCAAAGCTGTATACCGACTTGAGTCTCTTTACGTGCCGGAGCGAACTCGGCGCAGACGTGACCCAGCTCTTTAACGCACTAACGGGTTTTTCGAAAATTACGGACTACGAAGACCTTTTGGTCGCGCCGGTGACGTTGCGCCGCGAAATGCTCGCGATGATCGACCGGGAAACCGAACACGCACGAGCCGGACGCCCCGCCGGAATTCGCGCAAAACTCAATGCGATCACCGACGCGGATATCTGCCGCGCACTCTACCGGGCTTCGCAAGCCGGGGTGCCGATCGATCTCATGGTCCGCGGTATGTGCATTTTGCGGCCGGGATTGCCCGGAATTAGCGAGACGATTCGAGTTGCGAGCATCGTCGGCCGCTTCCTCGAACATTCGCGGATGTACGTTTTTGAAAATGGCGGCGACCGCGAAGCGTACATTTCAAGCGCCGATTGGATGGGTCGGAACCTCGACCGGCGCGTCGAGCTGGGTGCGCCGGTACTGGATCCTCTGCTTGCTGAAACGCTCAATTCGCAAATTTTGTCGGTGATCGTCGCAGACAACGTTAAGAGCCGCCAACTACAACCCGATGGAAGCTACCGGCGCCGCACCCCCGCTCCCGGTGAAATGCCGATCGATGCCCAGCTCGTTTTTCTCGCTCGTGCGGCGAGTTCATCGGTCCCGCTGTCGTCGTAGAAAGAAAAACTGCTTACTCGCTCTTCGAGAGCTCCATGACGAATTTCCATTCCGTCGGCGTGACCGGCTGTACGGAAAGACGCTGGCCTTTTTTGAGGAGCGCCATCCCGACGAGCCGCGGATCTGCACGCATGCGCGCGAGCGTTACGGGATGTTGCAGCGGTTCGACGTATGCGACGTCGACCATCATCCAAATCGGTTTGTCCGGCTTCGCGCGTCCATCGTAGTATTCACCGCCCCGTTCGAATTGCGTGAAGTCCGGATACGCGGTGCGGACGACTTTGCAGATTCCCACGGCGGCGGGTTGCGCGATGCTGGAGTGGTAGAACAGTCCGAGATCGCCGGTTTGCATTTCCATCATGCTATTACGCGCTTGGAAATTCCGCACGCCGCTCCACGGCGTCGTGCCGTCGGTCGCTAACCGATCGAAGCCGTATGCTTGCGGCTCGCTTTTGAAAAGCCAATAGCGGGACATTGCGTACTCCTACGAAAAAGCGCGTTACCTATGATCGTGCGATTGTTGGCCATTGTGCTTTGCGGCTGCTCGCTCCTCGGGCCGCAGCCGACGCAGGCCGGAACGTTGCAGCGATGGATCGTCACGAGCGATATTCATTTCGATCCGTTCACGGACACGCGAATAGCCGTGAGGCTCAACGCTGCGCCGTCCGAACGCTGGAGGGCCATTTTCCAAGCTGCCGGGCCGATGCCGTTCTCGAACTACGGAACTGACGACGTCGACGATTCAAACGCCGACGTCAGCGACTGGCGCGCGTACTGGTGTGGAAATGTGGCGTTGACGAAAACCGGGTACGCCGCGTGTGCCATGCCGCACGTTGCGGGCTCGCCACCCCCCGAACCAACTGTGCCGCCTGCGCGGACGCCCGCGCCGGAACCCTCGCCGTGAAACTCGGGTTTTTCCTGATCGCGGCGCTGTTGCAGCACTGGCTTTTCGTGAGCGACATTCATTTAGACCCGTACGCGTCGGGATCGAGAATCCGGGCGTACCACCCCGGCGACACGGCCGAGCCGCTATGGAAATCGGCGCTGCGCGAAATGCGCGCGCGCGTCCCCGACGCACGAGTGATCGTGCTCGGCGGCGATATGCTCGCACACGACTTTGCATCGCTTGCGCGGCGCAACGGCGCAAGCCCGGAGACGGCCGCCATCGCCACGGCGAAAGGCATTGCTGCGGGTCTCGCGGCAGCGTTCCCCCGCGCGCAATTCATCGTTGCTCTCGGAAACAACGACGATCCGTGCGGCGACTATCGTAGCGAGATAGGCGGAAGTTATCAAAACGCGCTCGCGCGCGTTTGGGAACCGCTCGTCGATCGTAACGGCGCGGCTCCGGGCTTCGCCGCGCAGTTTGTCCGCGGTGGTTATTACACGGTGAAATTGCCGGGAAACGAACGCGCGATAGTCCTTAACAGCGTGCTTTGGTCGTTCGTGTATCGCGGTAGCTGCAGCGGGTCGGCTCGCAATCCCGGCGCCTCGGAACTTACCTGGCTGCGCGAGCAACTCGGCCGGCCCGGGAGCGGACGGGACGTTGTCGTCATGCACATTCCCGTGGGCTACGATGCACTCAGCACGACGACGACGCACCGGTTCCTTGCCGTTCCGTTTCTCAACGGACCTGCCGATCGCGCGCTGTTGGATATGTTCGGCGACGATTCGCGCATCGCGTTTGCACTCGCAGCGCACGTCCATCGCTACGCGTTCCGCATTGCGGGCGACGTGCCGATGCTCATCGGGTCGTCAATTTCACCGGTCTATCGCAACAACCCGGCATTCTACGCCTTGGAAGTCGACGGCGCGGGAACGCTTCACGACGTCGTCCCCTACGTCTACGATCTCATGGACGGCGACTGGCACGTGCAGCCGTCCTTTGACGCTACCTACGGCGTTGATGACTTTACGACGGCGAACTTGAAAGCGATCTCCGCGCGCATCGAGCGCGACCCGTCGTTGCGTGAAAAATGGATCGAAGCCTACGACGTATGGTCGTGGCGAATGGGCGACATTGCCGATCACCGGTGGCGCGTATTTTGGTGCGCACAGACCGAGCAGAACGGCGGCTACGCGGCGTGTGCGGGCACGCAGAACCGATTCGCCACGGTCGTTGCCGTTGCGGTCGTCGCACTGCTCGTCGCGCTCGCCGGTTTGGGAGTTCTTATCCGTCGAAAGTTTATTGTGCGCCGGTAGCGAACGGACGATTCGGATCGGCGATCCATTCGCTCCAAGAACCGGCGTACACGCGCGACCCGCGCAATCCCGCAACTTCCATCGCGAGCGCGTTTGCAGCGGCGGAAACGCCGGATCCGCATTGATGGACGACGGCGTGCGGTTCGCCGATCGTCTCGAAGCGCCGGCGAATTTCGTCGGCATTCTTAAAGCGCGAATCGGCGCCGAAATTTTCTTTGAACGGGCGGTTTCGCGCGCCCGGGATATGGCCGGCTACAGGATCAACCGTTTCGTTTTCGCCCGCAAACCGGTCGGCGGCACGCGCATCGACGAGGTGAATCGACGGATCCCCTACGTGCGCGGCGACGAACGCCGCGTCGACGACGAGTTCCCGCCGCACGGACGCGAGAAGCGTCCCGGGTGCGCGAACGACGGAAGGACGATCGGTGAGCGCAAGGCCTTCAGCTTGCCAGGCCGCCAATCCGCC
>JBDTFK010000303.1:0-6636 GCA_039937995.1 Vulcanimicrobiaceae bacterium
CGGAATCAAAAAGCGACCGTACTTCCTTGTAGTAGATGCGCGTGTCTAGCGGCCGGTGAACGGTCGTCACGTGCAGCACGGGCAGCGCGGCGCCGGAAGAAGCGATGGAGGTCCTAATGATAGCGAACAACTTTCCGCCGGAGACAAGAAACAGCCTCCACTATCGTACTCTAAGTCACCCTCGCGTTGGAGGTGGCATCCCGGTCCTCGCGCTACGGGCCCTCCGGGTTAGCAAAGCGCGCGGACTAGGACCTTACGCTCCCCTTTCGGCCGGGATATGAACGATCGCCGCGGCCCTCGGATCCGCCTTTGCTTGGCCTTCGATCACGAGCTCAGCCTCGGCGGAACCGATTCGTACGAGCGCAACCTTTTCGAGCCGACGGAAGCGCTCTTGGCGACGGCTGAAGAGGCCGGCGTTCCGGTGGTGCTCTTTACCGACGTGTTGTGCGCCATCAAGCACGAAGAGTGGGGAATCGACGAATTCGTGCGCCCGTACCGGGCTCAGATCGTGCGCGCGTTGCGTGCGGGACACGACGCGCAACTTCACCTGCACCCGCACTGGCTCACGTCGCAATGGAGCGAGGGACGGTTCGTTCCATCGCGCGATTTTGCGCTCGACGACTTTTCGACTCAAACGTCGCCCTACAGCATCGAAAGCATCGTCGCAAACGGAACGCATTACCTCCAGGAGCTTTGCGAATCCGCCGATGCCGCCTATCGCTGCCGCGCGTTTCGCGCCGGCGGCTACAACATGGCTCCCTCAACGGAGCGGATTTTGCGAGCGCTCTACGCAAACGGCATACGGATCGATAGCTCGCTCATTCGCGGTTTCTATTTCGCGTCGGGCATCTCGACGATTGATTTCCGCGGGGTCACGAGCGCGGCCAACTGGTGCATTCCGCTGGAGGGACCGCTCGACGCGACCGCTTCGCGCGGAATGTTCGAAGTTCCGATCGTGAGCGCTCGCCGGAGTCCGTTAAATAACGTACCGTTTCTCGTGCGCCGTGTCGTGCATCGTAAGAGGCTCCGCTCCGACGGTGGGCGCTCGATTCACGATGCGTCCACGAGCAAAATCGAAAAGATGAAGCGCCTATTTCCGCGTTCGGCATGGAGCTTGAGTTTCGACAACTACGCGGATCGCGCAAAAGACCTCCTCGCGATTTTCCGCAGCTACGTGCGCGCGCATCGCGGCGAACGCGAAATTGTCTGCGCCTCGGTCTCGCATCCGAAAAGCATGGGTTCCCACGCCCGAGACGTCATGCGGGAATTCATCGCGCGGGCGCGCGAGGTCTACGGTGAAGACCTCGAGTTTACCACCTTCTCCGAGATCTACGGGAACACGATTGCGGAGCCGAGCGGGGACAAGTAACTCGCGGGCGCAGGTCCGTTCGTAGAGATCCTTCCGCCGTCGAGGACGCCTTCTCCCGATAGGAGCAGCGTGTGCGTGTACTGCGGGAACGGAAAGGGATAGGTGTTCTGTGAGTCCGGATTTACGGCAACCGCGCATGGTCCCGCAAACGTACCGGCGATGTAGCACGCCTTGTATTCGCGGCCGTACGCTCCGCCGCCGATCTGAAGCGAGGTGACCTGCGTCGGGGTGCTATTGACGGGTTGAAGAGCGATAAGCTGCGTTTCGGGAAAGACCGTGAAACCCGACGGCGTTGAAAACTCTTCCCAGAGCACGCTTGTTGCCGGATCGTAGGTCAGCAAGAACGACGCGTAGGCGTATTGACGCGCATCGACCGAGGCGGCGCCGTCATCGGCGTTGCGTTCTTGACACTCGAAGAGCTTGTGCGTCGCGGCGGTAAGCAGTTCGGTGTTTTCGGTGGCTTGCCAGTACCACGCGGCCGCCTTGCCGGACGTCGTATCGACGTAGCAATGTTCGAAATTCCCACCGGCGACGTTTGAATCGGAGAGCATCGAAGTCGTAACCGACGGATTGTGACCGTTCAGATCCGAGAGTCCGTTAAAGATTACCGGGTCCGGCGCGGCGTGCGAGACGGCTTGCATGCCGTTCGTCCACGCGGCGTCAGTGTACCCGCACGGATACGCGGAATATGTCGGCGGTCCGGTAACCGGCTCGGCGTTGTCGTTAAAGAGCGCGTCAAAGTGCGCGCCCGCGGTTTGTTGCGTTGCGACGCTGTTGTATAGTGCCGCCAAGGTCGGCGATTCTTCGTCCATCACGTATTGCATCGTGCCGTTGTAGTCAATCGTCACGCGGTTTCCGCTGCAGTCGTGGGCGAAGGTCGATTCATCCGACGTGTACATCGGGTCGCCGACTTGCACGTGATTCGGGTCAGTGTAGAACATGGTCTTAATGCCGACCGATGAAATTGCGTTTGCGTCGGTCACGCCGGTCGAAGCCCACGTTAAGTACGGGGCCGCGGCGCTCCACGGGATGCGGTGCGTTCCATAGTAACCGCCTAGATATCCCGCGGTAAGGACGTGGAGTTGTGAAATCGGCCCCGGCGTCGGGGTCGGCGTCTGATTCGGCGAGGGTTGCGGAGTCGGATCGGTCACGACGACCTGCACTCCCGCAACGGACTCCGCGATCGAGCCAGGCCCGGTCACTTTTACCGCTGCGCCGCTCTCGAGAATTCCTCCGGCAATAACCGATGCCGCGGTCAAGACGACCGGAACCGCAGTGTGAGAACTATCGACTGCCACGGTGAATCCGTACGCCGTCCCCGCGACGACCGTGCCGCTGAAGTCGGCAGTCGGCGGGGCGCTCTGCCACACGCTGACGACGTACGCGGTGACGCTGCTCGATAACGAGCCGGTGCCTGCGAGCGTCACGTAGCTATTGAGCGCCGGCGTGCCTCCGAAAATGGCGACATTGGGCGCCAAGGTCACGGGAATGTTTCCGTGCGGGTAGCCGCTGTTGACGGTGAGTCTCGTGCCGGAGACGTAAGAAATCGTGCCCTGGGTCGCTACGAAACCGCCCGGTGTCGCGATCGGCGCGGGCGTCGGGCTCGGTTGGCCGCCGCCTCCACCCGACTCGGAAATTGACGTCGCCGTAATCCACGTCGTGAACGAGCCGACCCCCGCCACGTTGACGTTTTCACCGACGAACGGGGCCGGCCCCGAAATTTGGGTAGCCCCGTTGATGTAGATGTGCATGAACCCATGGGGGCTCCCCGTGTTCATGGTAAAACCACCGCCCCACAAAGCGACGATCACGCCGGAGGTCTGGACGCCCTGCTGGAGTGACACTGCGGGAGTCAGCGCTCCGCCACTCGGAGGAAGCCCCGGATTCGAGCCGCCGCCTCCGCCGCACGCGGCGAGAAAAGCGGCGAGAATCAGAGCGACTGTAAGGCGTTTCATGACACCTTATGAATCGGTAAAGAATTCGAATATAATAGATGCTTTACACTCGCTTTACTTACACTTACTTGATAAACCAAGCGTCCCGTACCAAGCTTGCCAATAGGCCTAATATGTCTTAGGTCTTATGCCTCCAAGGCCATGGACTTTTGTGAGACTAGGCCGAAAAATAGGCCATTTGGCTGGGGGTGAAGTCCCTGTTTTTCGGGTAGTCTGAGTGCAGGGTTTTCCCGATCACAAGAAAGGACCACGAGTGGTAACTACCGACACGATCCGGCTCTACGTTATTGAGGGTCAAGCACTTTTTGCAAAGGCCCTCTGTCAAGTTTTTGCGCAGGAGCGCGCAATGGAGATCGTAGGCGACGG
Source organism: Vulcanimicrobiaceae bacterium (assembly GCA_039937995.1). Classification (GTDB taxonomy): domain Bacteria; phylum Vulcanimicrobiota; class Vulcanimicrobiia; order Vulcanimicrobiales; family Vulcanimicrobiaceae; genus JALYTY01. The sequence continues at coordinate 3,691 of JBDTFK010000303.1, forward strand.
CCAAGTCATCGATGAGGCCGCCCTAGGGAAAGCTCGTCCTGATGTGATCATCCTGGATCTCGACAGCGCTACGACCGGTCTCGTAGACATGCTCGACCGTTGCAAGGCAGCGGCACCCAAGGCGCGCATATGTGCGCTGACGATGCGCCCGACACCCGAGATCATGCAGCGCTGTTTAGCCTCGGGCGCCGACGGCTATATCATCAAAGACGTGACCCCGCTCGAATTCATCAATGCGGTGAAGCTCGTTGCCGGCGGTGAGACGTACGTTGACCCGCGCGTGGCAGGCGGCTGGATTCGCCGCCGTTCCAACGGTTCGCGTCGCGCGGACCTCAACGAGCTCTCCGTGCGCGAAACCGAAGTCATTCGTTTGATCGCCGAAGGTCTCTCGAATAAAGAGATTAGCGCGCGATTGAATCTCTCCGAGAAAACGATCAAGAATCATATCAGCCGTATCTTTTCGAAGTTGAACATTTACGCGCGGACGCAGGCCGCCGTCCACGCAATTAAGATCGGTCTCCTCTAAATCGTTATGTAAACACAACCCGGCGGTATTTAAAGAAGCGAAAACGAGCGCTCGTGCGAACACGAGCGCTCGTTTTCGCTTTGACGCTGTCGGCTATTGGAAGAGAATGGTCGCGTTTTGCGGTGGTAGGCTCGATGGAACGGAGCCCGATGTCGAGATCGAACCACCGTCGAGTACACCGTTGCCGGAGAGCGCGAGGGAATGGTGGTACGAGTACGAGAGGCTTGGGATCGAGTACGTGGAGTAGTAATCGGAGTTTACGACGACGGCGCACGGTCCGGCCGATTTCCCACTGATATAGCACGCGCGATACTCGCGAATATAGTTACCGCCGCGCGAGAGGCTCGAAATGTCGGAAGGTTGAGAAACGAGCGGCTGAAGTGCGACCAGCCGCGATTCCGGAAACACGTGAAAGTTGCTCGGCGTTCCGAATCCTTCCCAGAGCACGCTAAAGTTTGGCGAGTAGGTGAGTAACAACGATGCCATCGTATAGATGCGCGCGCGTGTCTGCGAACTCGCTTCGCTGGTATTACGCGCCATGCATTGGAAGATTCTCGATTTGCCGACCGTTTGGATTTGCGAGTTTTCGATGTCCTGCCATTCCCAGGCAGCCATTTCGCCCTGCGAATCGTCGGTAAAGCAGTGTTCGAACGTTCCGCCGATCGTCGAGGCGTTTTGGAAGAGACCGAGCGAGAGTGAGAGGTTGTGACCGTCGAGCGATGAGAGCCCGTTGAAGATCGTCGGGACCGTAATGTTCCCCTCAAGTGCGGCGTCGGCGTTCACCCAGCCGCTCGAGGTATAGCCGCACGGTATTCCCGAAAAGCCCAAGAACGAGCCGCCGTTATCGAGCGCTCCGGCATTGTCCTCGAAGACGGCGTCGATGTGGCCTTGAGCTTGCATCGATTGCACGTAACTGCGGTAGTCCGATCTCAAGCTGGAACTTGCGGGATTCCCGATGTATTGAAGATGGCCGCTGAAGTCGTACGTCACGTACGCTCCCGCGCAGGTCTTCGCAAGCGAACTCGGATTGTAGAGTGGATCTCCGGATTGAATGCGATTGGGATCCGTGTACGACTCTACTTTCAATCCGGCCGCGTGAAACGAGTCGCCGTTTGACGGGCTCGTTCCCGCCCATGTCAGATAGGGGGCTGCGGCCGAGGGCGACACGGACGAGCCATATGGCGATCCGAGCCAGTCGGCGGTCAAGACGTGCGCGGGAACTCCGGGCGGCGGCGTCGACGTCGGGTCAGGGGTCGGAGTGCCGCTGCCGGTCTGGACGCTCGATGCCAAAATGCCCACGCCGGTCGAACCGATACCCTCAACCGTAACGGTTTGCCCGGTGCTCACCGAACCGCCGGAGGTGGCGGATGAGACCATGATCGGAACGACACCCGGTGACGAGCGAAGGTCGAAGCCGAACGAGGTCGTTCCCGTCACCGTCCCGGTGAGCGCGATCAAACCCGGATTCGACGAGAATACCGCAATGAACGTCGGAGTCAGCAACGTTCCAGTCGAGCCCGTACCGGTAACGATGGTGAATTTTCCAACCGCAAGCGAACCGGGATTTCCGGGTGCCGACGAACTGCTGACCGGAACATATCCGTACGATGGACCGGTGTAAACGGTAAAGCCGCCGCGGGCTTTCATTCCCGTTACGGTGCCGGAAATGCCGGTAACTTTTGGATTCGAAATCGCCGAGTGGAGACTCGGCGTTACCGCCGGCCATGATGCCGGGGTTGCAGCTATGGGGTCGCTGCCGGAGCCTGCCGGGACGGCACTACCGCCGTTTGGGCTACACGAAGCGAGAAGACCGGCACAAATTCCGACCCCCAGAAAACGGGTGAAATGATGCATGAACGAGAGTGATGCTCCTCAAGCGTGTGCGAACGTTTTTTTTATGACGATTCGTTCGAGCGCGTCGAGGACGTCGGAGACATCCTCATCACCCATAGCCGGATAGAGTGGAAGAGATAGCAATCGTCGACCAAGAGCTTCGGTCACCGGTAACGGTTTCTTCTCAAGCGAGCGGTAGCCCGAAAAGAGATGCGTTGGAATGTAGTGGACGGACGTGCCGATATTCATTTCGCGAAGCCGGTCGATGAGGTCGTCTCGCGTTATGCCCGTTTTTTGCTCGTCGATGACAATCGCAAACATACACCAACTATGGCGGTCGCCCGAATTCGTCGTCGCAGCTTGTACTTCGATCCCGGGAAACGTCGCAAGCCTTTCGATGTATTGCGCAGCGATCTCGTCGCGGCGAAGCTGCATCGCGTTCAGGCGCTTGAGTTGTTCGACCCCGAGCGCCGCGAGGGGGTCGGCGAGATTGTATTTGAACCCAGGTTCGCGGACGTCGTAGCGCCACGATCCTGCTGCGGTGTAACGCTTCCACGCGTCCTTGTCCATACCGTGCAAGCCGAGGA
>JBDTFK010000304.1:0-6093 GCA_039937995.1 Vulcanimicrobiaceae bacterium
GTAAAGCGCGAAGGCGATCAAATCCACGTTTCGGTCGCTCCGAAGCGCGATCCCGACCGCAACCGCTTGCGCGACTTGTGGGTCGACGCAAAGACGCTCGACCTCACGAAAGTGCAGGCGACCGATAAATTGTTCATATCGGGCGGCCCGGTCTATCCCGTGCTCTTTACTATTTACTTTGAAATGCAGCAAGGCATTCCGGTCATCAGGAAAATTCACGGCGATGTCGGCGGCGGTTACGACGACGACGGTCAAACGGTCGATTACGAGTTCAACGACCTCGTCTTTCCCCAATCTTTGCCGGATTGGTATTTCAACGCTCGCGACTACGCGCAGCACCAGAACGACGCACCGGACAACGATGGCTAACACGATGAAACTCCGGCGCGAACCGCGGGTAGTAGAGACCATGCGACTCTTACGACTTTTTTATGCCGCGCGCAAGGCGCTTCCACGCACGATCCCGCTTCTGCGCGACGCGCGAGTTCCGATGGCGCTCAAGATCGCAGCGGGGGTTTGCGCGGTCTTGATCGTTTCGCCGCTCGATATTTTCGGCGATATTCCCGTCCTGGGCGCCCTTGACGACGCAGCGCTCCTGACGTTTCTCTGCGTGTGGTTCGTAGGTTTTGCAAGCCGACACGTCGATGCGGCGCCGGCGTATGCGTATGCCGGCGCGCCTCTACGCGTGAATTGATCCGCGCAGAACCGTAATCGATCGCCCGGGCAAGACGTACCGCGTTTGCGCGCTCGCATGAAGCTGCGTCCGCGCGGGTGGACCGTCCGGAGAAGGTATTGAGTCCGCGCCCTTGTTCACCCAACGGTATTGCACCGGACCGAACGTGGTCTGCCGCACGGTTCCGTTGTATGTCCCGGCCCGGCCGTTGCCCATGTCGAACTCGATCGATACCGTACGTGCTTTCGGATCCTTGTTGATCAGCATGAGCGACCACGTCCCATCCTTTGCCTTGAGCGGGTAGGCCGTGATCGCGGGCAGATTCATCAGTTGCGCATCGGTTGTCGCGCGATAGAGTTGGGCGGCCGCGTTGCCGGGTGCGAACCATTCGTGCGTAAGCATCCGTGCCGCCCAAAACTGCGCGCCGCGCGCCCGGATCGTGCCGTGAGTGTCGGCCACGAACATCGTCAAATTGCCCCAGTCACCCGGGCACGAAGCGTTCGCTGAGAGCGGGACCGGTTCGTCTTGATAGTACACCGCGGCTTCGACGCCGTCCGAGAGCGCGCTTGCCATATAGTCTGCTTGCCACAAGGCGCCGTCGACGAGCATCGGCGTCTCCGTGAAATTGACGGCAGAGAAATTCGCTTCGGTAATATAGAGCGGAACGCTCGGCGGCAACCCATCTTGCCGCCATGCGTTGACGACGCGAGCCATGATCCCGGGCTCTTGCAGGAGGTCGCGCGTGAGCTGCGTACCGTGCTCGCATCCGTCGAACGGATAGTGCTCGAACGACATGAACGAAAGTTGATCGATCGCGTTGTGCGCGTAAAGATAGCGAATGAAGCGGTGAAGCCACGAGATATCTCCCGCAGCATCGGGCCACGTTTGCAAATCGTCGTTGACACCTGAAAACACGGGGCCACCTAGGCGTATCGACGGAGCGATCCGGTGTATCGCGCGCGCCCATTGTACGTAGAGCGCGCCGTCGTCTTCCGGCGTCGTGTATTGCCCGTCGGGTTCTTCGCCGAGCTCGATCCCCGCGATTGCGTAGCCGCGCGCGCGCAAGTAGCGCACTTCCGCGGCTGCGTTCTCGGGCGTGCTGTAGAGCATCGGAACCGGGTAGAACGCGCCGAGTTTTCGCGTCAGGCCGCTGCGGGCGATGAGGTCGAGGCCCGGTTGTTCCTGATTGCGCACGCGCGTCGTGGCGTCGTGCCACGGATCGACAGAGGATACGAACGTTGCGCTTTGACGCGTTCCGCATGGCTGCGGGACGGGTCTTTCGCCTCCACAGGTGCGATGAATAAGGATGTCGCGGAGACGATGCGCGGCATCGAAACGCCCGAGCGAAATTTCCGAAATGGCAAAGCCGACGCAGTTGCGCGGGTCGCTCTTGCCGTGCGAATCGCATGTCCCCGAGGAATCGAGCAGCAGAACGCGGATGAAACGAACCGCTTTGGGAGCAGTTATCGCGCGGGCAGCCGACGCCGCGGAAATCGTTGATGCCGTTATCGACCCGTTTGCAAACGGCTTCCACGTTCCGTTTCCCGGATCGTTCATCGGATCGCTTCCGGTCCAGTATTCTACCCGGTACGACCGCGCGAACGGATTCGCGAACGAGACTTTTATCGCGCCGATCGTCTGCGTTGAACCTGCGTCGATGACGACCCATTGCGGGTGCAGGCGCTCGGGATCGCCGGTGAACGCGCTCGAAAGGTACGGGTTGCTTTTCCAATACGTCGCCGGATCGCCGTCGGTGAGGCGCGAGTAGCCTTCGTTTCCGCCTTGGTCCGAAGTGAATCCGCTGTGCGGCAGCCGATACCCGAACGAATCGGCGATCAGCTTGTTCGAAATCGACGCATCGCTCGTCCAATAGCCGCCCTTCGGCGTGCTAAAGCGGCCGTTCGGATTCCAATGCCAGTCCTCGACGGTGAGTTCCGTGAAGAGGCGGTAACTCAACCACCCCCAGCCTGCGTCGAGCATCTGCGCGACGTTGTGTGCCGAATAGAGCGACGGGATCGAACCGGCAGGCTCTTTGTCCACGGTATGTCCGAATGCCGACATCGGCCGTAACGTGCGTATCGCATGCACCGCATCGATGCTCACCCGGTTCGCAGCGCGCGCGGGTTCCGCGGCGAGCGCGAACGCGAAAACCAGCAGCGATATGGCGCGGACCGTGTTCTTCATGGTGCAAGCGCTCCTCGTACGACGGTTAAGGACTCCGGCGCAACGGTAATACGACCGCCCGCAAGCAACTGGTGCGACACGACGATTCCATCATCGGGAGACGGCGGGTCTTTCGGATTTCCGTCCCAATGATATTGCGCCGAGCCGAACGTTGCAACGTCGGCTTGCGCGAAGCGTTCGATCGCTCCTCCGGATCCGAATTCGAGCGCCACCTCGCGCGGCACGATGTCTTTGTTTACGATGAGCACGGACCACGTGAAGTCCGGGCATTTCACTACATATGCGGTTACCGCGGGTTCGTCGTCTCCGAGCGAGTTGCGGACACCGTAGATGTCCTGCAGATCGTCGCCGGGCGCGAGCCACTGTATGGTGAGCATCCGCGCCGCGTGATACGCGGCACCGAATCCGCGCACCCGGTAGCCGCTATCGACGAAATACGGGTTGTAGGCTCCCCACGTGCTGCACCGGCTCTTCCCAAGCGGCTCGGTTTCGATTTGATAGTACATTGCGTAGGCCGCGCCCGAGGTGAGAGCTTGCGCCAGGTAGTCGGCGGTCCACAGCGCGCCGTCAATCCGCTGAGGAGCCCCGGTTCCGTCGGCGGAAAAATTCGCTTCCGTTATCATCAAGGGGAGTCCGGCCGGCAGGCCGTCGTTGCGCCACGTCGACATGATGTTGCGAATCAGCGAAGGCTCGCGTAAGAGATCGCGTCGCAATGTCGCGCCGGCGTCGCAATTGTGAAATGGATAATGCTCGAACGACATGAAAGCGAGATCGGAAATTGCGCCGTGAGCGCGTAAATACTCTACGAAGCGATGCAACCACGACGCGTCGCCGTGCGCGTTGCGCCATACGGCAACGTCCGAATTGACGCCTTCGAACACCGGACCGCCGAGGCGGATCGTGGGATCGAATCGATGAATTGCGCGCGCCCATTGGATGTAGAGCGAGGCGTAGTCTTCGGGCATCGCGTATTGGCCGTCGACCTCCTCACCAAGTTCGATGTATGAAACCGGGTATTTGCGCGCCCTGAGATACCTGATTTCGGCAACGGCGTTGTCGGGCGTACTATAAAAAAGCGGAACAGGATACATAACGCCGAGGCCGTGCGTGATGCGGCTGCGCGCGATCACGTCGAGGCCCGGCTGATCTTGCCCGTTGCGGTTTCGATCGGTTGCGCTATGCCACGGATCGATCGACGAGACAAAGATTACGGTCTGATGGTTCCTGCAATGCGTCGATTGCGGATCGCCCCCGCAACGAGAGTGAACGATCCGGTCGCTCATGTACGCTCCCGTCATCGTTCCGGCCGACAGCTCCGAAACCGCATACCCGACGCAATTGCGGCGGTCCGCGCCTCCGTGGGTGTCGCAGGTGTTCGACGACGAATCCATGAGAACGCGCACAAACTTCACGACGCGCGGATGTGATTCTAGGGAAACCGTCTGCGCGGCGGCCGAGCCGTTGTGAAAATCGCCGTGCGTAAAGGAACGCCATTCCCCCTGCGATTGAGCGAGGATCGCGTCGCCGCTACCGCTCCAGTACTGCACGCGGAAGTGCGTAGCGTAGGGGTTCGCCCAGTGAATCGTTAGCGCGTCAAGGGGCGTGGGATTGTTGAAGACGACGACCATCCACTGCGGGTGGCCTGCGTCGCTTTCGTGCGTGAACGGTTGCGCGAGGTACGGGTTGCTCTTCCAATACGTCGCCGGGTCGCCGTCGTCGATACGCGAATAGCCGTCGTCATCGCCCTGATCGCGCGTCGAGCCGCGATGTGGAAGGCGATACCCAAAAGAATCGACGATCGAGCCGGCCGGCGTTGCGTCGCTCGTCCAATACCCTTGGCGGTGAGCGGAATCGCTGTAGCTACCCGACGGATTCCAATGCCAATCTTGTATGGAGAGTTCGGTATATAGGCGGTACGTGAGCGCGCCGAGGCCCGTACCGAGCATGGTGCGCTCTTGTGCGGGCGCGTAGAGATACGGGATTTTTCCCAGCGGATCGGAATCGACGCCGGTCCCGATCGCACGATCGGGACGGACGTGATTCACAACGTTCGTTGCGGAGGTGTCGACGTGCATGGTGACGAGCAAACTCGCCGCCATGCCGATTGCGCCGAAGATGCTCAACGGCGGCGGTGTCTAACGAAACGCGTCTTGAGTGCCGGTGCGGGCGCGCCGCCGGCATCCTGTTCCATGGGAACCGAGATCGTAATGTCGGCCTGCCCGGATGCGTTTGTTATCGCCGGGTTCTGCGGCGTCGTGCCCTGCGTCAAGCCGAGTGCGGCTTGATAGACCGGATAGTCGAATCCGACCATTTGCACGACGAAATCGTCGGCAGGAGCCGCGCCGCCGTTTCCGACCGCCGCACTGTTTTGGGCCGCGGTGCAAAGCGACGGGCTCGGCTGAATATTGCTCGTGCCTCCCGTCTGTGCGAGGTTCGGCCCAATTGTCGGGCTGAGCGTATAAGTCGTGCTCGCGGCGCTCGTGATGTGGAACGTGTAGTACACGGGGGCGAAGGCAGTACCGCGCTGGCCTTGGCAGTTTGCTTGTGTTCCGAGTCCGCCGTTCGGGCCGCCTCCCGGGCCGTAGTCGACGATTTGGACGTAGGCTTCGGTAACGCCGGATGGCAGCGACGTGGTGAACGTGGCTCCACCGTCGCCGTTTGCGTCCGGAGTTACGACGGGAGCGATTACCGCCGGGAGTACGGCAAGCGATGTAAGGCCGGCGCTCTTCGAAACCGTGGAGGTCGTGACGGCGCCGCCGTTGCCGACCGTTGCGATTCCGATGCTCAGCGAGTACGAACCGGTCGAGGGCGTCACACCGCTGAAGATGGTAATGCCTTCGGCCACGCCGAGGAAATACGGATCCCCGAAACTATCGTTATCGTTGATCGAGCCGACGCCGTCGCGCTCGCCCAACTTCGTTCCGTTGGGATCGAATGCCGGTGGACCGCCCCACGGGATCATGGCGAAATGACTTGCATCGTAAAACGGCTGCGGGTACGGTTGGTAACTGTACGATTGCCCGGTTGCCGCGACGTGATTGTACGGGGCGATGCCCATGGCGAAAACGCCGCCGCTCTCACCGAACGTCGTCGTGTTCGGCGGAATATTACCGGGGCAGGGGATGAACGGTGCGGGCGCGCCGACGCCGTCGCAACTCGGTGTGCCGGGCGTTACCATTTGCGGCGTGCCCGAAATCGACGCCGCACCGTTTGCTTTTTCGCTCAAACTCGGACCG
>JBDTFK010000305.1:0-11373 GCA_039937995.1 Vulcanimicrobiaceae bacterium
TCTCGCGCTTGGGTTATCCGTGCGCCTTATTCACGAGCGCGTCGACCGCTACGTCGACGATTTCTTTTTTCGCGAACGACATTTGGCGGAAGCTGCGATTCGGCGCTTCGCCCACGAAGCCGCCCTCATCACCGATCCGGACGATCTCGTCATCAAGACGATCGAAATTACGCAGCGCAACGCTCGCTTAACGGGTGTGGCGTTCTACGCACGGCGTGAAGACGGCTACGTCCCGATTCGCGCCACGTTCGGCGCGTCCGCGATCGATGAAAACGATTATGCGGTTCTCCAGATGCGCACGTGGCACGAAAGCGTCGACCTTCACGATTCGCGCACCGCGTTGCAGGGGGAAATCGTTTTTCCGATGATGGTGCGCGGCATGCTCGCGGGGTTCTTACTTTGCGGAGCCAAGACCACACACGAGTCCCTTGCCCCAGACGAGCGCGCCGCGCTCGCGCTCCTCGCGCGGGATGCCGGCATCGCGCTTGATTCGCTGCGGGTCCGCATCATCGAGCGGGAGCTCGCCCTGCTGGCTCGCGAGGGCGGATTGCCTGCGACTTTACGCGACCGGCTCGCCAAGCTCGGCGCAACCAGTGGGGAAGGGATTGCGTTCTAGCCAATGACTACGGGAGGTCGCGCAAGAACTCGCGCGGTCCCGGGGCGGCGGGAGTTTTCCACGCCGGCCAGCGCACAAGGAGTTAGAACACCAGCACCGTGAGCGATCCACATTTTACCCCTGAAATGACCGTCGATCAGGCGTTCAAGCTGCACGCTGGCGCGCGCCGCGTGTTCGCGCGCTTCCATTTGGGCGGTTGCTCGAATTGCGCGATTAGCGAATCGCATACTATCGGCGCAATCAGCCAAGACTACGGCATTCCGCTACCGATGCTCCTCGAGGGACTCAACGCGCTCTTCGCCGGCGGCACGGCACTCGCGGTCGGCGACAAGGTGCGCATTCCCGACGAAATTCGGGCGAAGGTTCCGCAACTCGCAAACGTTCCGGAAATCGGCGAAATAACGAGCCTTGAGAGTGGTGCGTACACGGCCGAGTTCGGCGAAGTTCGCCTCCAGGGCTTAGCCGAAGATTTCGTTCCGGTCGAAGCTACGGCGACACCGGCCGCGCACTAGCCGGCGCCGGCTGGCAACGCTCTACAGAGGCTTCCGGTCCCGGAAGCCTTCTTCCATTCCGTGCCAGTACTCGATCCGGGCATCGCCCGCTTTCCAACACAAATACACCGGTTCGTTGTCGCGAGTCGAGGGGAAATCGACGGTCCCTAGGTCGATATCTTTTACGATGCACCCAAAAGACTCGATCCGATGGATCAGCCGGACGATTTCGCTTTTGAGTTCGCCGAATTTCGGCGCTGGGAAGGGCGAGCGCACACCCGCTAAACGGGTCGCTCGCGGCGCGCTTCCACTGTGCAGTCCGGGATCGCTTTCGAGGAGTTTTATTGCCAAATCGCGGCGCTTCAAAAGCAACTCGTCGACGAGCGGCGCTAGTTTCGGAATAAGGGCGTTGGCCCGCTCGGTCGAAAAGGACTTCATGCTCGTGCAACGCTCCCTCGGCCGCCAATGAGCGCGGCCCGGATCGTCTTCGTCGCCGGCCTTTCCGGCGCCGGAAAGAGTCAGGCCATGAAGACGTTTGAGGACTTGGGTTTTTACTGCGTCGAACACCTTCCTCCGGCCGTGCTCGACGAAACCGTTCGCGTGCTCGACGCCGCGCATATCGACAATATCGCCGTCACATTGGATACACAAACCACCGCGTTACTCCATGACGCAGTGCTCGCGATCGAGCGCGCGGCTTCCACCCACGCAACCTCGCTCTTGTTCTTGGAGGCCCGCGACGAGGTTCTCGTGCGCCGGTTTAGCGAAACGCGCCGGCGACATCCGCTCTCATCGCGCGGCTCGCTTCGCGACGCGATCGTCGAGGAGCGCCGCATGCTCTCACCACTGCGCGAGCAAGCGATGCTAACCCTCGATACGACGTCGATGACCCATGCCGGCCTTAAGGAACGTATCGCAGCGACGTACGCGCCGGGCGAGCACGCACCGCTCGGAGTAACGCTTGTCGCATTTGGATTCAAGTACGGCCTGCCGTTGGATCTCGATCTTCTTTTCGACGTCCGCTTTTTACGCAACCCGAACTACATCGAGGAATTGCGCGTACTGACGGGAGACGATTCCGCCGTCGCGCAATTCATTGAAACCGACCCGTCGTGCCGCCCGTTCATCGAAAAGGTACTCGACATCCTCGAGTTCTTGGTACCGCGTTACATCGCGGAAGGGAAAACGCAATTGACGATTGGCATCGGATGCACCGGTGGCCGCCACCGCTCCGTATACGTCGCACGCAGGCTCTGCGAGGCGCTTGCCAAGAATGAGCGGCTCGCGCTTGCCTTCGATGCGCGGGACGTGGTCCGATGATCGAACGCAAGGTGATCGCTCCGCTGAAATGGCTCCTGCCCGGGCTTGGAATCAAACGTTGGCTGATCCTTGCGGTCGTCGGTATCGTGCTCTTCGTCGATGCGGTCAATCGCTGGCTCGTCGCCGAAGGCATGGGCTTCCACGTCAATGAGTTGCTCGACGGTTTCGTCGACGATTATTTCTCGCCGGCATACCTCACGTGGATTTTCGCGATCGCCGGGGCGCTTTGCATCGTTTTCGGCGTGCGCATGTGGTTGCGCTCGCTCGTTCGCGCCGCGTCGCAGCGCCGCGACCAAGGGCTGCTCAGCACCTTGCTCAACCGCCGCTTGGAACAAGGCTACAAAATCGTTGCCATCGGCGGCGGCACCGGCCTTTCCACGTTGCTTCGCGGCCTCAAACGCCGCACGTCGAATCTCACCGCGATCGTTACCGTCAGCGACGACGGCGGCTCGTCAGGGCGCCTGCAAAAGGAACTTGGCGTGCTGCCTCCGGGCGATATTCGCAACTGCCTCGTTGCGCTCGCCGACGACGAGGCGCTGGTAACCGATCTGTTCCGATACCGCTTTGAAGAAGGTCACGGACTTGCCGGTCATTCATTCGGAAATCTGTTCCTCGCAGCCATGACCGGAATCACCGGCAATTTCGACATCGCCATAAAAGAATCGAGCCGGGTGCTCAACATCGTGGGGCGCGTGCTCCCCGCCACCCTTTCGATCGTGCGGCTCTGCGCGGAACTCGACAACGGTGAAATCGTCGAAGGCGAATCAAACATTCCGCTCGCAAAAAGGCCCATCCGCCGGGTCTTCTTCGATCCCGGTCTCGTTCAGCCGTTGGAAGAGGCCATCGCCGCGATTCGAGCAGCCGATGCCATTGTGCTCGGCCCCGGCTCATTGTTTACTTCGGTGCTGCCGAACTTCTTGGTCGACCGCATCTCGATGGAAATCGCGCGGACGCACGCAGTCAAGATGTACGTCTGCAACGTCATGACGCAACCCGGCGAAACCGAAAACATGACCGCCGCCGATCACGTATCGTCGCTTTTTTCCAATGCCGGCGCGCGCGTGTGTGACTACGTAATCGTCAACGACCAGCCGCCCTCCAAATTGCTCGATACGTATGCCGAAGAGGGGCAAGTCCCCGTGGAATCGGATGTCGAGCGCATCGCAGCGATGGATTTGGTCGCCGTCCGATCGGAGATGATTAGCGAAACGGCGACGGTTCGCCACGATCCCGCGAAACTGGCCGATGTCGTTCTTTCGGTTATCGACCGGGCCGTTGCCGAGCGCGCGACGTTCGTGAAACCCGCGCGCGCTTACGCTAGGGCGGCGTCGGCTGCTGCATCGAGACGCTGAGTTCGAACGGCTTTCCCGGGTCCGCCGTCCCGCTCGCGCTCAAGTCCGGGTAACCGTCGGCTTTAACGACGTAGTCGACGATTCCGGTCGGCACTTTCTCGAATGTAAACGCGCCCTGCGCATCGGTCGTTTGGGTGAGGACCGTGTCGAGAATCACCGTCGCGTTTGCGAGCGGTTTCTTCGTTACCGCGTCGGTCACGACGCCATGCACGCTCGTGTACGAGGACGCCGGCGGCAACGCGTCGTCGTTGTTGCACCCCGCAAGCGGGAGCGCGAGGAGCAGAACGGCTACGGCTGCGCGTGCGACATTCATCATAGGAACGTACCCTTCTAGAAGGCTGGAGGCGACGCCTCGCCGCTTGCGGAACGCAAACTCTCATGTCAACCACGATCCCCTCCGCCCACGCATCCGGAATGACCTATTCTGAAAACGCGCTCGCCGCTATCGGGAACACTCCACTCGTCAAACTCAACAAGGTAACCGACGGCGCGCCGTGCCTGGTCCTTGCGAAGGTTGAGTATATGAATCCCGGCGGCAGCGTGAAGGATCGCCCCGCGGTTGCCATGCTCGACGAAGCCGAGCGTACGGGACTGCTCAAGCCCGGCGGGACGATCGTCGAGCCCACCAGCGGAAATACCGGCTCCGGCCTTGCGATGGCTGCGGCGATCCGCGGATACCGGTGCATCCTCGTGATGCCCGATAAGATGTCGAGAGAGAAGGTCGATCTCTTAAAAGCGTACGGCGCCGAGGTGGTTGTAACGCCAACCAACGTTCCTTCCGACTCTGCGGAGTCGTATTACGGCGTCGCCAACCGACTCGCAGCGGAGATTCCCAACGCCTTCCAACCGAATCAATTTCACAATCACCACAATCCCGACGCCCACTACCATTCGACCGGTCCCGAAATCTGGAATCAAACGGACGGCAAAATCACGCACCTCGTTGCGGGCATCGGCACCGGCGGTACGATCTCGGGATCGGCGCGTTTCCTCAAAGAAAAAAATCCGGCGATTACGGTTATCGGCGCAGATCCCGAGGGGTCGATTTATTCCGGCGATACGCCCCGTTCGTTTGCCGTCGAAGGCATCGGCATGAACTACCTGCCCGAGACGGTTGATTTGAAAGTGATCGACGAAATCGTCCGCGTGAGCGATCGCGAGTCGTTTCTCATGGCGCGTCGCGTGACGCGCGAGGAAGGTTTGCTCGTCGGAGGCTCGTCGGGCACCGCCGGCGTTGCGGCGGTGAAGCTCGCGAAAACGCTGCCGGCCGACGCCGTCGTGGTCGTGATTTTCCCCGATTCCGGGCGGGGGTACATGTCGAAGATATTCAACGACGAGTGGATGATCGCAAACGGCTTTCTTTCCGAGGGCAAACGCAAAGCGACCGTCGGCGACGTGCTGCGCGGCAAAACACCGCTGCCGCCGATGATTACCGTCACCGAAGACGACATGGTGCGGACCGCTCTCGACCTCTTGCGTAAATACGAAATCTCGCAAATCCCCGTGATGCGTTCGGGCGAAATGGTCGGCAGCATCAATGACGTGGGCGTCATGCAGGCCGTGTTCGATCAGTCCGACCTTTTGCATAAGCCGGTGAGCGACGTCATGAACCGGCCCTTCCCCGCACTTGAGCAATTTGCGGAGATTGAGAAAGCCTATAAATTGCTTACGCTTGCAAACCCGGCGATCGTCGTCATGGACGACGGCGAGCCCGTAGGCGTCGTAACGCGTCAAGATATCATCAGCTTCCTTTCCACTCGCTAACCGCAGATACGACAGATGAAATTTTCTACCAAGGCAATCCACGTCGGCCAGGAGGCCGACCCCGCGACCGGCGCTACGATCGTGCCCGTGTACCAGACGTCGACCTACACCCAAGCCGCCGTCGGCGAACATAAAGGTTTCGACTACAGCCGCACGATCAATCCCACGCGACTCGCACTTGAAAAACAACTCGCGTCGCTCGAAAACGGCGCGTACGGGTACGCGTTCGCAAGCGGCATGGCCGCGACTGCCGCGGTGCTCAACCTCTTGAGCGCGGGCGATCACGCCGTCGTTACCGACGACCTCTACGGCGGCACGTACCGTCTCTTCACGCGCGTTCTCGAACGCTACGGCTTGTCGTTCACGTACGTCGATATGAGCGATTTGAACGTCGTGCGCGCGGCAATCCGACCGAATACCAAACTCTTCTGGATCGAAACGCCGACCAATCCGCTCCTTAAACTCATCGATATTTCCGGCGTCGTTGGGCTGCGCCAGGCGCAAGCTCGAAGCGCCGTCGTTGCGGTAGACAACACGTTTGCGAGCCCATATTTTCAACAACCGCTCGCTCTCGGAGCCGACATCGTGGTCCATTCAACGACAAAGTACATCGGCGGTCATAGCGACGTCGTCGGCGGCGTGGCCATTACGAACGATTCCGCGATCGCCGACACGCTGAAATTCCATCAGAACGCCGTAGGAGGCGTACCCGGTCCGCACGACGCCTGGCTCACGATGCGCGGCGCGAAGACGCTAGCGCTGCGCATGCGCGAGCACGCGCGCAACGCACAAGCCGTCGCCGAGTTTCTTGAGTCGCATCCGGAAGTCGAGCGCGTGTATTATCCCGGTCTCGCATCGCATCCCCAGCACCAACTGGCGAAGCGGCAAATGAGCGGCTTCGGCGGCATGGTATCGTTCGTGCTCAAAGGCCCGCAATCTCGCGCGCTCGACTTTGCGAATCGGCTCGCGTATTTTAGCTTGGCTGAAAGCCTTGGCGGCGTCGAATCGCTGATCTGCCACCCCGCACGCATGACGCATGGATCGATTCCGAAGGAAGACCGCGAACGCCGCGGCGTTACCGACGGTCTCTTGCGTCTCTCCGTGGGCATCGAGGACCTCGACGATCTGCTCGACGATTTGCGCTCGGCGCTACTCGCGGTCGAAGGGGTATCGCACGGCGCTCACGTTTGAGAGCGCCTTCTTAGCCATCGTCGAATCGATTTCCCCAACGCGTCCCGTTATGGCGAGCGCGACACCGCGCGCTCCGTCGGCCCAAATATATGCGTATTCCTTACGTGAAGTAAAACCGCTGCCGTACGAAATGTCGACGAAATACGCCGGCATACCGTTCGTAAGCGAGGTTCGTTGACTGCTCTTCACCAACGCCCCGTCGATCGTCCCTCGTAAGTCGCTTTCGAATCGCGTCTCATAACCGGTTATGTCACCCTCGAAAATTTGCTCCGATAAGGTGATCGATTGCGGAACGTCGCGCGATTTCAGAACCCACCCTGCGACGATCTGCAGATTGTCGGTAAGGTCCTTGAGCGGCAGTCTACGGGCTCCGGCCAACACCCAGTTATCGGGTGCCGTGAAGTGCATGCCGGGATCGCTGTATTCGTGCGGATTTTGTGGTGGCGCCGAAGGTGTCGCAGTCTGGGCGGGAACCGGCATCGGCGAAATGATGAAGAGGAGCAAGAGTGCGGCTAAATATTTCATGATCTTCCATCGAGGACGGCACCAAGCGCCGGTAGCGAGACTTCGTAGCGGTAAACAACGTTGCGGTGATCGTCGTCGAACTCCTCGTGCCGGACATCGAGACCATGTTCGCGCATGCGCCGCGCGACGATTCGCGCCCCGCTATCGAGCCCGTACTCGTCTTGACGGCCGCAATCGAGATAACGCAGCCGCAACCGATGCAGTTCCCCCACGCTATTCTCAACGCGCCGGACCGGATCGAAGGCAAGAAAACGCCCGAAAACGTCGGGCCGAAGCTCGCCGGTTTCGCGTTCGAACGGCAGATCGAAGTCGAACGGCGCACGGGAACGCGGCGAGTACGCGGCCGCCATTGCCAGGAGCATCATCGTGTCGAACTCCGCCTGGCTGCGCTTGTGTTTTTCTTCGAACGACGCGACGAACGCGGCACAATCGAACGCCCAACTCTCGAGTATCCGTTGCGCAGCGGGAAATATCGGCGGAAAGATATTCTCGAAATACGCATCGCCGCTGTGGGAAGCAAACGCGGAGAATACTCCCGGATGCGCCATCACAAGGTGCATGGCACCGAATCCGCCCGACGATTTTCCCGCGACGGCTCGGCCGCCCTCGTGCGCGATCGTGCGGTATCGCGCATCGACGTGATTCACAACATCACGAACGACGTAGGTGGCATAGGCGCCGTTTTGAACCGAATCGACGTACTGCGATCCGCCGAGCCGCGTGAAACCGTCGACCAAGACAACGATTGCCGGCGGCATGCGTTTTGCGTTGATCAGGCGGTCGGCCCACTGAACGACGTTGCACTCCCATTTGCCGGCGGAAATCAACCTACCCGGATCGCCGCCATAGCCGTGAAGAATATACATAACCGGATACCGCCGCGATCCCTCGGCATCGTAGCCGCTTGGAAGATAGACGACGACGGGCTTTTGCGAGGAATCGCCCAGACCGTTACGGGCAAGAGCGGGGCTATCGATACGATCGAATCTCAGATCGCCGTCAATATCCAACATGGACGCATAACCGTTTTGCGACACGAACGTTGCGTTCGCCAGGGTGAAACTTCAGCCTACCGGAAGATGGCGAAGGTGTACCTTTTCCGTTTTGCGATCGCCGTTTTGCTGCTCGCCACTCTCTTAGGCGCAGAAGCCGCGGCGTCCGAGAGCTGGGCGGATTGGGGCACATCGAGCGTCGCGGACGAGGTGGGGACGCCGGTGTTTACCGTCGACGGAAAACCGTTTTACGTGTACGGCGCGGCATTCTTTTACGAGCGTACCCCGCGCAGCGAGTGGCGCAAAGACCTTGCCGCCTACAAGCAACTGGGGATCAATACGATCGATCTTTACGTCATGTGGAACTGGCACGAGCCGAGCGCAGGCGTTATCGATTTCAACGGTGCGACCAATTCGCGCCGCGACTTGCACGCGCTGTTTTCCATCATTCACGACCTCGGGTTCAAAACGATCGTACGTCCCGGACCCGTCATTCGCAATGAATGGCGCAACGGCGGCTATCCCGCCTGGTTGTTGCAGCGCTCGGAGTACGCTATGCCGTTGCACGACATCCTCGAAGGCCGCTACCCGGCCACGGCCACCTATCAAAACGCGCACGCCGATGCCGCCGCCATGGAGTGGATGAAGAACGCAACGCACCTCTACGAATCGCAGCGCTGGTTGCAAACGGTTCTGCGCGAAATCGAACCGTGGTCACACGATGTGATTGCGATTGCGCTCGACGACGATCAGGGGGCTTACATCGACAACGATACCTGGCCGGCGCCGCACTGGCAGTCCTACATACGTTGGCTTCGCGCGACGGTGCGACAAACGGTCGGAGCCCGCGTTCCGCTTTTCATCAATACGTTTCAAATGAAAGTTACCGCATCGGCGCCCGTGTGGGCTTGGGGAAATTGGTATCAGTCCGACGCGCGAACCATCGGCGACCACGACATCGCGCAGCTTGCGTTTTCGACCGCGCTGCTACAAACGCAGCCGCACGTTCCGGTGATGACGAGTGAATTTCAGGCCGGCTGGCTGCAAGGCGCCGACGAGATCGCGCCGCGCCTCGCCGATCCGCAAAACACGACGATCGCGCTGCACGAAATGCTGCAATACGGCGCTCGCGGAGTTGTGAATTTTCCTCTCGCCGATACACTGAATCCCGCCGGGTGGGAAGCACCGTGGACGAATTGGTTTTATGCTTGGGACGCAGCGTTCACGTTGCACGGCGGTGAAACGCCCCGGGGTGCTGCCGTCGCGGAGTTCGGTTCCCTCCTCACGCAGCACGGAATCGATATTGCGCAGATGCAACCGCAGACGGACGTGGCGATTGCTTGGCTACCGAGCGCCTACGATCCCGGATCGATGTCAAACGCGCGTATCGGCGTATTTGCCGCATCGACGATTGCGGCGTTGCAGCGATGTCGCGCACTTGCGCGAACGTGCCGGCTCGTCGATCTCAAATACGACACGCCGGATGACCTCGCACGCGCAAAATATCTGGTTCTGCTCGACACCGGGTTTACGCCGGGCATCGAAACGAAACTGCGCAGCCTGGCTCGGAACGTTCGTTTCGTCGCGAGCGTAGACGCCGCGGTGGCCGCGGGGGCCGGATCGAGCACGGGCGGAATGCACGACTCGGCCTTGTTGGTTGATGCGAAATCGCGCCACGCACTGCTCGATACGATAAATTCCGCGCAATTGCCGCGACGGGTGGCGGCGACACGCGTCCGGGTGGGTTCGAAAGAGGTTCCCATTCCCGCGTTTGCAATGCCGCCGCAGTCAGCGCACGACTTTTGGATCGACGGATCCGGCGCGCACGCGATTGCGTTAACCGCCGGTGCGCCGATCGAAGAAACGCCGGAAGCGGTTTCCTGGCGTGCGGTTCCCGCGCGTCAATCGTTTGCGTACGCGCTCGACGTGTATCGCGACGGTGAGGGTGCGATCGTCATGGACAATGGGCAAGCGCGCGTCGTCATCGCGCCCGATGCCGGAGCACGCGCCTTTGTCTTCGAATCGCTCCCCGCAAAAGAGAATCTGTTCACGACGATCGGCGCCTTGCGCGACGACGTGCAAGAACCGTTGCCCCCTTCTTCACGCGACTACATCGCCGCGTACACGCATCCGCTCGAAGCCGGGACGTTCAACCGCCCTTACCGTTGCAGTATCAAAGAAACGGGGGCACGTGCAGTAGTGGAATGCGAGTACGATGCGCCCGACCTTGCGTCGCAACCGGTGCATTTCCAAAAGACGTTCGTGCTTGAGCCGGGTACGACAACGCTTTCGGTGACAGTGCGAGCGTCGGCCGCAGCGGTTTCGCTCACCGCGCTCTCGCCGGCCGGCTTCGGCGACGTAGCGTGGCCGGCCGACCCCCAATCTCGCGGCGAAGAAATCGGGGAACACGAAGGGTATCGCCTCGAACGACTGCGCTATCCCGCGAACCGCGACGAAACGATTGTGTTCCAATTAGCCTCGCCCGCCCTCAAAGGACACACCCGGGGCGAAGCGAATCGGCGATAGTCGCGCTCGGGGGGAGTGGCGGAACGGCAGACGCAGCCGCCTCAAAAGCGGCCGGGGCAACTCGTGTGGGTTCAAATCCCACCTTCCCTACCATTTTCACGGCCCCTTATCTCTACGGAGTAGTCGTACAGCGCCACGCATTGGTAATCGTAACGGTGATGCCCCTCGGCTTTGCGAGCGGGTTTGCACCTTGCGGCGTAAAGGCGTAGAGTCCGCCGTCGGCAGATCCGATATAGACCGTACCGTCAACGATTGTAGGCGACGTTGAAAGCGTCGACCCGGTTTGCTGTGACCACGCTACGAACCCGGTGTTGACGATTCGAATCATGGCCACCAGTCCGGATGCGGTTTCGACAAACGTGTTGCCCTGAACGTTGCTCACGCCGATCACCGGCTTTCCGTTGAGCCCTCTGGCCATCACGTAGAGCGCTTTGCCGCTTGTTGTGACGAGGTACATGGTACCGCTCTGATCGCCGAACGAGAGACTCGTGGCCGAGTAGACCGCCGCGCCTGCGGTGATCGGTGCCGTAGCCGCGTACATCCAGAGCATGGTCCCGGTGGACTCTTTGATTGCATAGAAGTTTTTGTCGGCCGAA
>JBDTFK010000306.1:0-8970 GCA_039937995.1 Vulcanimicrobiaceae bacterium
GGCCGTCCTCGCGGCCGCCGCAGGACCGGTTGCCGTCGACAGCGATGCCAGTCTTGACGTGAGTTTCCCGGCGTTCCTCGAAACGCTACGGAGTGTGCAGAACGCGTGAATCAGGAACCGGTCTATACCGCCGATGAGTTTGAAGCGGAGTCGCGACATCTCGATACGCTGATCTGGGAATCGATCGTCGTCGAGCCGGGCATCAAAGTTCTGTTTTGCGGCTACGGTCCCGACGGCAGGTTCGTCAAACGGGCCATCGATGCGGGCGCGCGCGTGACGGTGATCGAGCACCGCGATGAAGTCATTCGCAAATTTGCCGATATGAAAGCGACGCTCATGCGCGGCAGTACGTCGGTTATTCCGGCGAAAGAAAATTCGTTCGACCTCGCAATCTCGCACCACTACCTTCACGAAATCGACCCGTTCTTCCACGCCCAGGTCCTCTCCGAACTCGCGCGCATTTCGCGACGAGTCGCCGTCATCGAACCGGCGCCCCCCGGCGATCTCCTGGGGCGCAGAATCGCGCTTCTCTACTCGCAAGCTAAGCGCGAACTTGGGCAATTTGAATACTACCAGCCGCTCGAATATTGGAAAAAACTGCTGCAATCCGTGAAAGCCGACGTTTCCCAGCACGTTTTCGCGTTTGCAAAAGTTCCGCCGCGCGAATATCTCGTCGATACCGTAAAACTGCTCCTCGACACGATCGAAGTTGAGGATGCGCCGCCCGAGTTCATGGACGAACTTCGCCAAATCGCAAGCCGCTCCGACGCGCAGCTTCTTCCGCCGCCGCGATACGTTCTCGTCGGCGCCGCGGTGGGCGAACTTCCCGCTCCGCATTTTACACAGCGCATAGCGAAATCGCCGGTGCGCGTGCGGCCTGCGGAAATAGCGCCGCCGGCACCTGCCGCGAATGCGGCGCCGCCGGCTCCGCGCGTTATTACCAACGATGCCGGCTACGAATTCCCGCCCGTCGAGCCGCCGGCAAAACCGGCCTGGCAGCCGGCGCAACCGCTCGAGCCGCCGCCGGCCTTTACGCCCGGACTGCCGTTTGGCGCACCGCCGCCGCCGTCTCCACCGATGCCGGAAAATACGTCGGCGAATCAGGGCTTGCCATTCGGCGTGCCCTTCGCCGTAGGGGACGGCGATACGAATTTAGGATTCGGTTTGCCGCCCGAGGGTGTGCCGCCGGCGACATCGTGGGAGTGGGAACCGCCCGAGGGCGACAAGCCGAAGCCGTAATGCAGAAGCCTCTAGCGCGCTAGCATCCGGAAATTAGCAGCCGGACGGAGCGAACTGCGATGCGTACGGCAAGGACAGCTTGCGGAATGCGCAATTCGGCGACGCTGCGGTTGATGCTCGTGGTGGCGATGCGGAAGCGATCGAGTAACGGCTTTGCCGCCTCGATACATGCGCTAATCCGGGCGACTTGCGCTTGCGCTTCGGCGGAATATCCAAAGAGCGGCGAGCGTTTCAACGCGGCAGCTTTGCGCTTCAGGCGAAGCCCGGCAAGCGCGGCGACGATGACGCCCGCAATGACGAGCACGAGCGAGAGAATGACGAAGGTAACGAGCACTGCCTGCGCGGCGCTCACGACTAGGCCGCCGAGTCGCTCGCTGACGAGGAGGCAGGCGGCGTAGCAGGCGGCGTGGCGGCCGGCGGTGCGGCCGGAGCCGGTGAGGAATCGCCGGAACTCGAGGCCGGTCGGGAATCCGTAACGTAAAATCCCGAGCCTTTAAATACGATCGGGGCCGGGTTGAACACGCGCTTTAGCGCGCCCCCGCATTCCGAACACGGAACGGCGTGCGTATCGTCAAATCCATGGCGGACTTCAGTCACCTTGCCGCACTGGATGCAGCGATAATCGTACAATGGCATAAGCAGTAGTATACACGAAGGCTGGCAGTTGCAGTCAATGACTGCCAGCCTTCCCGGAGCCTCTACAGGTCGGCCAGCACCCCGTCTTGGGTGCGGTATTCTACCAGGCCCTTGAAGTGGAAGAGCGAGTCTTCGAGCGCCCGGTCGACCTTCCGTCCGCGCTTCCAGCGATCCACCAGACCCCCAATTGCGCCGTGATATGCCGGGTAGCACAGCTTCACGTGAAGCTTCGCCCGGCTCGTCTTCTGTTCGAGCCGGAAGTCGAGCCGGCGACGCGTGGAAAACGCTCCCACAAGCGAAAGATGGAAGTTCCCGATAAGCTGGTCGACTTCGTAAAGCTCTTCTTCCTCGCCGGGAAGGTACGATCGAACGAGGACTTCGCTACCGACGCCAAGGTTGGCTTTGGGTTCGACCAACGTCGAGCTACGCAGAAATGAAAGCCACACCGGCCACTTCTCAATGGCGCAAAGCAGCGAGAACGCATCCTCCGCGGGCGATTCGATGTCCAGGCTCGCGCTGAACGACCGGACCCCGGGACGGGATAGGGCGTCGGTCACAGTAGCCATAAGTAGACCCTTTCAACGTACCATATCTAGTGCCTGCCTCCATCGTAGCTACTACTACTTGGGGTTTGTGCGCGCGATCGGGATATCGCCGGAACCGACCCCCAGCGCGAAAGCGACGAGCGTTCTCACGCCGACTGGCAGCGCGGCTTCATCGATACGAAATTCGGCGCTGTGGCCCGGGTACACCGATTGTGCGGCTTCGCTCCGAATGCCGAGCCGCACGTGCACGCCGGGAACCGCCTGCGCAAAATACGCAAAGTCCTCTCCCCCCATCGTCGGGGCCAACCGTTCGACGCGCACACCGGTTTGCGCGCGCATAAACTGTGCGAATCCTTGGGCAAGCTGCTCGTCGTTCACCACCGGCGGGTACCCCCTCACGATTCGCACCTCGGCCGTCGCGCCGTATGCCGCTGCAACGTGTTCGACGATGCGGTGAACGCGCGCATCGAGCCCGTCACGAATTGCGGGATCGTGCGCGCGTAGCGTTCCCGACATCTGGACTTCGTCGGCAATGATATTGTTTCGATATCCGCCCGCTATCGTTCCGACCGTTACCACGACGCTCTTAAGCGGGTCGACTTCGCGCGCTGCGATATTTTGCAAAGCCAGCACGACCGCACTCGCCGCGGGAATAGCATCGACCGACGTGTGCGGATATGCGCCGTGACCGCCTTTGCCGCGTACGGTGATAAAGAGTTCGTCGGCCGAGGCATTGACGGGACCGGGCGTGATGCTGATTTCGCCTGGGGCAATGCGCGGATCGACATGAAGCATCGCGACGGCTTCGACATCGGGATCTTTCAGCGCCCCCTGCGCAATCATCGGCTCGGCGCCCCCCGGTCCTTCTTCCGCCGGTTGGAACAAAAGCACGACCGTTCCGTGCAGCTTCCCGCGCATCGCCTGCAAAACGTGCGCGGCACCAAGCAGCATTGCCGCATGAGCATCGTGCCCGCACGCATGCATTTTCCCGGGAATCTCGGATGCGAACGGAAGGCCGGTTCGTTCGGTAATCGGGAGCGCGTCCATGTCGGCTCGCAGTCCAACCACGAGCCCCGGCAATGCTCCACGGATAACGCCGATGACGCCGGTCGTTGCGACGCGGCGGTGTTCGATACCGAGCGCATCCAACTCGCGCTCGACGAGCGCCGACGTTTCGTGCTCCTCAAACCCAAGTTCCGGGCGGCGATGGATCGCCCGGCGCAATTCGACAACGCGGCCGGTAATAGATGCTGACGGCGGCTCGACCATAGCGCGAACTGCGGCGGCGGTAGGTTCGTTCCCTTTAGCGAAGAGATGCCGCAACGATGATTCCACCCGATCTCGCACTCGCACTTTTGATGAATCGCACCGGAGCCGCCTACGGCACGGCGGCTCCCGCGTATATCACCTACCGCGAACACACGCACGTTACCGGCGCAAATAAGAGCGAGGATATCGACCGCTCCGTTGCGGTCCGCGTCGCCGACGATTTCGCCGTGATGCACGATTTACCGAACGGCGCGACCCGAACCGGCTCCGCCTTTCCGATACTGCCGTTTTTCGATCCGTTCTCAAGTTTTCAATTCAGTTATTTCGCGAACCTCAAGCGGATCGACATCACCTTTAAACCGGGGAAGCCGTTCAACGTCACGATTCCCGCCCCCGACCCGAGCGTTGATGCGGTCGTCGCGTACTTCAGCGAATATGCCCCGCGCTACGCGCCGGATTCGACCGACGACGCCGTTCATTTGCTCGTGGACCCGACCTCACGTACCGGCAACGCGGTCTACCCAAGCGAAGTCATCGAAGATCCGCAATCGCATCTGCCCTCGCACGTCTCGATGCAAGCCAACGGAAGCGATATGACGATCGGACTCGACTACAAGATCATCAATGGCTATTGGGTGATTACGCACGGAACCTTCACAAGTACGCAGCACGCGGTTATGCTTACATTTAAAGTAACCGCCGACGTGACGTACGACGACATTCAATTCCCAACGACGCCGCCGGATCCGCTCCTCGTGCCGAGCCCCAGTCCTCTGCCGAGTTAGAGCGAGAGATACGTCGCAGTGGCCATTGCGCCGAGCATCTCACCCGCCGCGTGCGCGCCGTCCTTCGAAGAATCGACGCTTTGTTTTCCAGCCATGCGATTGATATAAAACGCGAAAGCAACGTGACGTCCGCTCGTGGTAGTCACGAAACCCGCGAGGCCCTTTGTAACTAAGCCGTCGCCGTTGAGCGCGTTGTCCGAACCCCACGTGCCGGTTTTCGCAAAGACTTTCCCTTTCGCCGGCGAGTCGTTTTGAATGTCGAAGAGGGTTCCATCTACGCCGAGCGTCGGAAGGCCATGCAGCAACGCCGGATACCACGGTTGTCCGCGCGCCCAAGCGAGATAATGCACCATAAAGTCCGGCGAAAAGAACGCGGAACTTCCCAAGCCGTCTTGCTGCGAAGCCCCGGAGAGATCGAGACCCGCATCGGTTAAGAGTTGATGTTCCTGAGAAAACGCCGATTTGAGCAAGCCGGTCTTCACGTGGGCGACGTAAATCGCCCACATATACGGCATAAGGTCGGCGTGCAAATTGTCGCTAACCTTTAATGTGATGTATGCGTCTTGCGCGAGCGGCATTGAGACGTGTTGCGCAACGAGGTCGAGCGGGGTATACGACGTCACGGCAGTATCGTGACGAAATGCGGGAGCCTTCGCGCCGGCAGCGACGGTAATTCCGGCTTCCTCGAGTGCGACGGTAAATGCGGCTTGCGCGAACAAACGCGGCTCGGGCACCCGGTACGCGTAGAGCATAGGCGCGCCGGCCGGTTGCATTCCTTTGATCGTCACGGTGCGCGTCCCGTTCGGATTCGTGACGTCGTCGTTCATATCGAGCGTGGGTTCGGTTTTCGCCGCGGCGGTAGTCGCTTGGTTTACGAACGTAACGTACGGAGTCTGAGGAGAAACCGCAATCGTCACCGGCGCTCCGGGTCGTTCGCCGGGGGTCACCGTGACGTCAACGAGATTGTCGTTTACGACGATCGGCGACACGATCGCGCCCGTCCCATTTTCGGGACCGGCATCGGGGAAGAGCGCCGTATCCACAACCACGCTTCCATCGATGTGCTTCACTCCGGATTTCGCGACTTGCGCTGCAAGGTCGCGCAAGACGGCAAGGGGATCGCCGGGTACCGCAGCGGTGTCGTACGTTCCGTCGTACGAGTGATCTTCGTTTTCGAAGCTAAGCGTGCCGTCGGGTTTGATGCGTTGCGACAGATTGGGATCTCCGCTTGCCACAAGCACGAGGTCGCCGTGAAGCGTTCCGGAGGCGTCGATATTTCCGGTACGATACACCGGCGTCGTATACGTGAAGGCCGGCCCGAGAAGCGCGAGCGACGTACCTTCGGTAAGTAGCTTGGTCGTCGAAGCCGCTTCCATGAGCTGCCGCGAATTGTGCCGGTAAAGCGGTTGTTTGGTATCGAGGTCGTAGACCTCGGCCGCGACAATCGCATGACGTAGTTCCGGGCGCGCTTGGATCTTGGCCATCGCCGCATCGATCCCGGCACCCCGCGCTCCCGCTGTGGAAGCCGCAAACACCAATACGAGCGTAAACGAAACAATGAATCGCACGAACATTCATTTTATCGCACTCCGGGTAAAACCCCCGGATGCATGAAAAGAAAGACCCGGCAATGCCGGGTTAACACTTGCCGGTTGCGCTCTTGCCTGCGTAAATCTCGATAACGCCCGACGCTGCCCCGGGAACGCTTTGCCCTTTGAGCAGGGTCCCCACGCCACCGATCACACCGCCGTATTTGCCTTTCGTCGCGACCGCGGTGCAGGGCGTAAAGTTGAACGGAAACCCGTCGATCTTCGCTTGGCCGTAAACGGTGTAGGCTTTTCCGGCTGTTATCGACGCGGCGGTAAGACCGCCGCCCGCCGGAACACCGGTTCCGAAGCTCGTGCCGCTCGGAATGGCGATCTGCAAGTAGAATATCGGCTGTCCGGGGTGCAGGCTGGGAAGTTTTCCCGTGTAGTTCGTCGTGCTGCTTATCAGCGTCAAAACAATTGAGGGATTTGCCGGCGGGTAGGCAACGGTGCCGCCGAAACCACCGAATGACGGAATGCAGATTCGCCCACCGCTCGTAAGAAGCTTGTCGGAAACGGTCGAGTGCGTTTTGGTCGTCTTCTGGCCTTTGCAGGCAGGCGGCGCAAGCAACGCTTCGTCGAGGGGTTGCGCGGAGCCGGCAAATGCAGGCGTTTGCGGGAGTGCGGACGGCATCGAACCGTGCGAAGAACATGCCGCCAAAGCGGCGAAAGCAATGAGTGCCGCAAAGGATTTAAACCGCAGCGTCATAAGAGAAAACCTCCGAGCAAATGAAGCACGACCGTTTCTGTGCGTTTTCGCCGCACCCTGTCGGTACTTTCGGCCCACGCATGCTGCGCACAAGCAACGTCCCGAATCCATGATAAAGAAAAACCCGGCATTGCCGGGTTTTTCTGTTTCATGGCGGAGAGGGAGAGATTCGAACTCTCGGTACCCTCATCGGGTACGTCCGCTTTCGAGGCGGGTGCCTTAAACCACTCGACCACCTCTCCGTGCCATGGGAGCATCCGAGGCGACGCTTTCTACCGCGCCGATTCCTCAACACCTTCTTCTTGACGAGCGCTTCGCTTCTCCCTGAAAAACTGCTGAAGTTGTGCCGCCGCCTCCTCTTCGAGTACGCCGGACGTTACCTCGAGGCGATGGTTCGTTTTCCATGATTGCAGAACGTCGAAGGCGCTCCCGTCTGCGCCGCCTTTCGGATCGCGAGCACCGTACACCACGCGACCGATCCTAGCCGCGAGAATCGCGCCCGCGCACATCACGCAGGGCTCTTTGGTAACGTAGAGCGTCGCGCCGGATAGTCGCCACGCACCCAGACGCCTCGACGCTTCTTGGATAAGCAGCACCTCCGCGTGCGCGGTAGCGTCGGGACGCAGTTCTTTCTCGTTTTTGGCTTCGAGCACGAGCTCGCCGACTGCCAACACGGCTCCGATCGGAACGTCGCCGCCCGCGGCGGCGAGTTCCGCGAGTTGCATCGCGCGTCTCATGTAGCGTTCGTCGTCGATCATGCTTCCGGAAATCTGCGCCCGGAGGGATTCGAACCCCCGACTTCTGCCTTCGGAGGGCAGCGCTCTATCCAGCTGAGCTACGGGCGCACAAGCTCCTAGGGGTTGAATTCGCGTCCGTCGGGCGCGGTGCCGGTACTCGTGCCGGGAATGTGTTTGAACAAATCGAGTTTGTGATCGACGAGACCGCGATAAAACTTGCGAACGCAATCGGGATGGCCGAAGAAATATGTCCGAGCGTATGCAAGATCGTCACCGGAACTGTCCGGGACGTAGTGCGAAATCTCGATCTCTTCCATTTGGTTTCGATCGACCGGATGCGGGCAGAAATCGCACGGGATGGTAGACATAACCTTGGCACCTTTTACTTTAACGAACAACGGCCGCCTCGAGGACGGCCATCTGTCCAAACTTGGTGACTCGGGTAGGATTTGAACCTACGACCTAGGGCTTATGAGTCCCCCGCTCTACCGCTGAGCTACCGAGCCGCGACCGGAGGAACTGGTTTTCGACACCTGACTTTACCAAAACCCCCTCGCGCGCGCAACCGCGATACAAACGACGAGCGCCTCGCGGACGTGCGAAAGCGCTCTCGTTTACGCAATTTGCGGTCGGAGGGACTCGAACCCCCAACCTACAAGTTCGTAGCCTGTTGCTCTATCCAATTGAGCTACGACCGCACGATTGCGACTCACCCGAATACGTTCTTGCGACGCTTTTCCCTCCCGATGCCCTCACAAAGGCTATCTGAAGGAACGCGGCAAATATCGGACGCCGCCGCGGAGAGGTGGCCGAGCGGCCGAAGGCACTCGTTTGCTAAATGAGCATACCCCAAAAGGGTATCGTGAGTTCGAATCTCACCCTCTCCGTTTGTGCAAAGAAGCCTCGCCCGAAATCCGGGCGGGGCTTCTTTACGTTCGCCTGAGGCGCTTCGGCCTCGGCTATGTCGGCGCGCTCGGGCCCGTCATTGGTGGTTCGTCGACGAACTCCGCGTTTACGCCCGCAGCCGACGGCCCTCCGACGCGAACTGCGACCGGCCGGCGGTGGCGAAGCAGCGCATCGATTCCCAGGAAGCGGCCCGTCGGCAGCACGACGTTGACGGCGCAGATCACAAACGCAGCGGCGTCGAGGCCGCCCCACATGCTCAAGTGACCGATGCCGCCCTTAGCCGTAAGGTAGTTGAGCGCGAGCAGCATTCCGATAATTCCGCCGTAGCGCGTAAAGAAACCAAAAAACAGCAACGCTCCCGTAACGACCTCGCCTAGCCGCACGAGTTCGGCGAAAATGCCGATGTTCGGCAAAACCTCGTTTGTGAGAAACGCTTGATAGGTTCCCGACGTGTTCGTGATCGCGGAGTTGACAAACTGAACGATGAAGCCGTTCGGCGGCATGAATATTTGGCTGTGCGTAAACTTTGGAATTCCGTGCATCAGCCAGAAGGCGCCC
>JBDTFK010000307.1:0-4597 GCA_039937995.1 Vulcanimicrobiaceae bacterium
AAAGTTGTCGATGTCCGGCGATCTCGATGATCGAGCTTCCTCGGCGTGCTGCCAAAGCACCCGGCTCTCTCGACCGATGCGTTCCATTGGCGCAAACGGCTTCGCTCATTCCGCTAATGTGCCGGCGCTTTGGGATAACGCGTATCGGAGATACAACCCGTTTGGATCGGACCGGCATCCCGACGTTCTGCGCAATCGTTCCTTATTCTCCCGATGTCCTCGGTGTGTACAACGGAAAGGGCACCGTTGCGGAAGCGGCGCGAGTGGGTGCTGTGATGGAGGCTGTCGAGAGGCAAGCCGCCGCGCACGCCGCGCTAGAATCCATTCACGCAAATGTGGGGTTCGTATGTGAATCATTGGACATTAAAGCCTTGGGCATGGTGCCGCAGGCCGACGATACAATTGTGAAGTGCGCTTACGGCGTGGACCTCATAGAAAACGAAAACGTGCTCGTCCCGCACGCAGCGGTCTGTTTTCCATGGCGCGGGCCCAAACTTTTAGCGCGATCGAGCACCAACGGTCTTGCGGCGGGTAACAACATCATCGAGGCCGTTTACCACGCTCTAACCGAAATGATCGAACGCCACGTTTGGTCGCTATTTTACGTTCGCTCCGAACTCGTTCCGAGGTACTATCGTGGTAGTGCTGCGAGAGATCGTGCGATCGCAAAAGAGTTGATCTTCCCCACGGGTAATGCGCGGCTCGACAAACTGCTGGACTTCATCCATCGCGGTGGATTGGAGACTCGCGTTCTTGTCCTTGAAGAACGGGGTTTTCCGTGTGTCGCACTAGCAATCGTCATCGATCGTCGCAGTGAGCCTCGATTGGCCCATGTAGGCTTGGGGTGTTCGCCATCGCCCGCGCACGCGATCGAACGCGCGCTCACCGAATCGGTGCAGAGTCGCGTTGTTGACATTCAGGCGGCGCGCGAAGATATATTGCGCCCGGACGATCCGACTGCATCCTATGGTGACCACGGCCGGCGGCAGACGACGATTCCCCATGGACGATGGTACGTTGACCTTCCGGCCACGCCGGTACTCCTACGGGACATTGAGGACCGTATGAGCGACGACCTTGCCGTCGACGTACGCAACATCGTAGAGCAATTGCGCAGGGCAGGGATGCGACGGGTCGTCGTCATCGACATCTCACCCGCGGATATTCCCGTAAACGTCGTGCGAATCTGCGCGCCCGATTTTGAAACAACCGCAATCGATGGGAGAATCGGCCCAATTGCACTCGAGCAGTTTAATCCGCTAAACTAAAAGTCACGAAAGGAAGATTTTGCCGTGAACGATGAGGAAAGGCGCCAGGCCGCCGAAAAATTAGTCCATTCGATTAAGAACAATACGCGTGGAGCGTACGACAGTTGGACGAGCAGCGACCTGAATAACCCTGCGGACCGGGCGGCATTCGTTCAGAAAACCGTTGGTTTGGGCAGCACGCCGACGCCGGATGATATGAAAGCGATGCAGGCCCATATATCGGAGAATTTACGCTCCGATGTTGAGGAAATTCGAAAAACGAAAAAGCCGGGAGAGCATGTGGTTGGGTACGCGTGCCTGACTGAGGACGTCTAGCGCGGAGCGGCCATTACGTTGCGCACGTGCCACGCGGCGACCTGGGAGCGTGATCCAACGTCGAGTTTACCAAAGATATTTGCGATGTGCCCCTCGACGGTTCTTTCGCTAAGAACGAGGGTAGCCGCGATTTCCCGGTTCGATCGGCCCTCGGCGATCATTTCGACAACCTCGCATTCCCGGCGCGTTAGCTTCACCGAATTGGTTGCGGATGCCGGGGACGCTTTCGCGATCGCCGGATTGACATGTTGCAGGGCTTCCATGAAGAAGGGAGCCCCCAGTAACGCCGCGCTTTGCCTCAACTCGCGAAGTTCCGTTTCACGGGCGGGTGCTCCGAGAGCAACTTCGGCCGCGTATTTCGCAAGACGCCCTTGAAATTGCGCCCAAGGAGACCGGTCGGTAGCGATGCCGTCGTTCAGCACCAGTTGTAGAGCGTCGTATCGCTTTATCCGCACCGCGGCGAGGCTAAGCACGATCGGCAACCAGAAAATTTGCGGCTCAATAAATCGACGCGTGATTTCGAATGCGCGATCGAGTAATTTCGACGCGGCAGCCGGATCGACATCGGCGCGCAAATATGCGGCAACCGCCGCGATTGGAGCGAGCGCGTTGGCGGTCGAACCCCTTAGGGCCAAGTCGGCCTCGAAATCGAGCAACACCCGCAATTGCGCGGGCGGATCGACGTCGGACAAAATCGCTGCGGACCCCGCTATTCCCAAAAGGACGCGACGCGCGAATCGCCCGTTTTCAAAGACTAAGGCCTCCTGTGCAACTTCGATTGCGTCGCCCGGGGCGCCTGAAGACAAGAGGTCAATTGCGGCGATATTTAAGCGGAGTACGTCACGCTTTGGTAGCATTTCGGAAAGGCGCTTGACACGTTCGTGCCCCGCGCCGAATTGATGGAAAGCGGCGATCGCCGCGGAGGTTTCGATCATCGTTCGCACAGCCGGCATCACATTAATGGACCGTGCGTGGTTGAGCCAACGCTCGGCGTCGTCGTAGGCACCTCCACGAGCCTGCTGCATACCCTCGAAGGTTGCAATGCGCGCTTCGAGGATGGGGCTTGCGACACCAAGTGAGTCAAACGCCGCCCGATCCTTCTGTAATGATGCAGCGTTGTTGTCGGCGTAGTCCGCATAGATTCGCACGGATAGCAATTGCGCGCGGTCGATAGGATCGGTGAGATGCTCGACGTACCGCTCGTAGGTACTCTCGAAGTCGTTACGATCGCCACTGTGCCAAAGCGCGAAGAGCAACGACGCAACCAATTGCCCGAGCCCCTTCCGTACACCGGCGAGTGAAGCTCGCTCGAGCGCTTCCGAACTTACGGCGATGCAATCGAGTTCACGGTTGAGCGCCAAATATGTCATGGAAAGGCGCAGGTAGAGCTCAAGGGACTGCGTTTCGCTAAACGGAGTGAGTACGATAATGCGGGCAAGTGCGCGCGCAACAAGGGGCAGCGCTCTTACCTTTTGCGCCTCGCCGACCAAACGCAGTAAATACTCGCGTTCCAGCGCTTGGTCGCCGCAGCCGGCGGCCTGCTCGACAAGCTGCTCCAATTGAGCGGTCGTAAGCGACGGCAGATCGCGTAGCGCTTTCATGATGCGTTTGCGGTAGGGGATCTCGATCGGGATTGTTTCGCGAATGCTCTGTGCGACGGTAGAATGAACGAAATGCAGACCGTCCGGCCGCTGTAACAGATACCTTCCCGATGCGGCCTGGACATAGGTGAGGAGTGCCTCTTCCGCCCATAAGGCCCGGAGAATTGGGTACTCGATCGGCTCTCCGATTAGCACGCATATTTGCAGAAATTCGCGCAATGGGGGATTTAAAAGAGCGACGGCTTTGGCGATTGTCATTCGCAACGTTGCGGCAATATCGTCTTCCGTGATAGCGCGAGGGTCGGTCACTTCGTTCGCAATCGTAACCAAATCGATGGCTCGGCCTCGCACGCGCTCCGCTATAGAGGTGACTATGTGTTCGCTCGCCCCCGGAAGAAGCTCGCGAGCAAGTTGCCTGGTTGAGGCGAGATCGAGGTGGTCGAGCAGAAGGACGTCGTCCTGCGGGTCAATGGTCTCGGTAAGCTCGTCGGTGCGTTCGATCGTTGAAAAGACAAAGCGGCGGTCCGCAAAGGTCTGACCGAGGCGGTGCAAGAGACCCCGCGACTCCGGATCGCACCATTGCATGTCGTCGATCACTAGCAAGACGGGACGATCGAGCAGGACGGCGTCGAGCAAGTGAAACAAGCCGCGCTCGATAGATGCGTGGTCCCGCTTCGCGTCGTTTGCGGCCCCTTCGAGTTCAGCCTCGATCCCGGATGTGTACCGCGCTGCTTCATCGCCTAGCGCCGCAAGAATAGCGCCGACGGTGCGGCGCGCCAAGACCAACGGCAGGTTGGCTTGGATTCGGTGGGCGGGGATGAGCGCGCAGAGCCAACCCTGCGATCCTGCAGTTTCGCAAATACACTCAGCGAGCGTGCTCTTGCCAACGCCACTTTCGCCTGCAATCCGAAGTATCCGGGCGACGGACTCGCCAAACGCAGATTCCAGGATTGATCTTACCCGGCCGAGCTCCGCGTCTCGTCCGACTAGCCGCCTCACGGAGCCGAGGGTTCTTCAAAACCAGGTGTTTCCCCGGAGGTTCGGTTGGCCGGAAAACTGGTAGCCTACCAGCATGGAGGGAACTCAAATGTACGCTGCCTCACACGAGCCGCAAGGACGGACGCTTTCAGATTACCGCTCGCGCGCCGCCCGGGTCGGCTCCTCCACACCGTACTGCTTCATTCTCGACGAGACGTATCGCGTCATCATGGCCGGCCCATCGGGCGGCGAAGACCCGTTGGTATCGCTGTATGACGCCGAATCGGGAATCGACACGCTGCCGGGAACCGTCGACCGCGTCGTTCGCGCTCTCACCGCGACCTGGCGAGTCACTCGCACCGTGAACGGCGCCTCCGCGGCCGTCAACGATTTGCAAGTCACCGTTGCGCCTCTCCACGGAACCGACGGCCGCCG
>JBDTFK010000308.1:0-4766 GCA_039937995.1 Vulcanimicrobiaceae bacterium
AGGGTAACGGCTCGATTTCCAGGGTTAACGTCGGGCTAGAAAGCGAAACGGGATTTTACGGCGAGCAAGTCGTGGGAAAGCTTTGGACTGAGCTCATCGCGCCGGAGCGGCGCGAGGGCGCGGACGAGGTCCTGCGCGCTGCGATGCGCGGTGAGCCCTCCGAACTCGATTCGCTGCTCCTCGACCGCTTGGGCAACCGGATCGACGTGCAACTTAAGCTCGTTCCGCTGCACGTCGCGCAAGAAGTGCGCGGCGCGTACGCCATTTTCAAAAACATCACGGCACAAAAGAATGCCGAGCGTGCCGTTGCGGCGCAGAACGAGCAAATTCGCCGCTTGTATTTGGTGGCGGCTTCCCGGAGCGACTCGCTCGACGCGCAAATCGATGCCACGCTGTCGCTCGGACTCGAGCTGTTCGGATGGGATCAGGGCTACGTCACGCATTTCGAAGGCGATTACGTGTCCGTTCGCAACGCAGTAGGCGAACGTGCAATCGCACAGGGGTCGCTCTATCCCGTGCAGTCGTCGCTTTCGCGACATTTGAGGGGCGAACGCCTCCAACTTTTTGTCCCGGATGTCGACGCACCCGAATGGCGCGACGATCCGGTGCGCTCGGCCGCTCCGTGGCGATCATATTATGCAATACAACTCGTTAGTGCAGGCGAGGTATACGGCGCGCTGCTCTTTTCGGGCCGGATGCCGCGCGAAGCGATGAATCAGCGCGAGCAAGATCTCATGCAACTCATTGGGTTGTTTATTTCGGCCGCGCTCGAGCGGGCCGCGCAGAACGAGCGAATCGAGCAGATGGCCTTCAACGACGCCCTGACCGGGCTGCCGAACCGCATCTTGTTCAACGACCGCATCGCACACACCATGGCAACCGCGCGCCGCTACGACCGTGGGTTCGCCGTGATGTATGTCGACATCGACCGGTTCAAAAGCGTCAACGACGGATTCGGCCACGCGACCGGAGACGCGGTCTTGGTTGAAGTCGCCAAGCGTTTACGCGCGACACTACGTGAGAGCGATACGGTCGCGCGTTTGGGCGGCGACGAATTCGTGATTTTGCAGCCGATCGTCGATGGTCCGGGCAACGCAGCCGATCTGGCGCGAAAGCTCAACGTCGCCATGCAGCAGCCGGTCGTTGCGGCGGGTTCGCCGCACGACGTGCGCGTAAGCATCGGCATCGCGCTCTACCCCGCAGATGCCGCGAGCATCGAAGGCTTGATGGAGGCGGCGGATCGCGCGCTATATCGTGCCAAGCACGAAGGGCGCGATCGGTGGTGCTTTGCGAACCAAGATCTCGCGCGCGGCGAACTGGAAAAGCCGGTCAGCCACCCAAAAGCTGCGGGATGAATTGACCGACGACGTAGAGGAGCGACAAGGCGCCGATAATGACGACGGTCGCCCAGGAAATAATATTTGCGGCTCGGGAGTTCGTGTGGCGTCCCATAACCGAGGGCCGGTTGATAATGATCAACATCAGAATCAGTTCAAAGGGCAGGAGAATGCCTTGCAGATTCTGCGCCACGAGGATGAGTTTCAAAAGCGGTATGCCGGGGATGAGCACGAATCCGGCGCCGACGATAAGCCCGGCGGCGAAAATCGTAAAGAAAAACGGTGCTTCGGAAAATTTGCGGTCGACCGCAGCTTCAAAACCGAGCGCTTCGCAAATAATATAGCTCGTTGAAAGCGGGAGCACCGTCGCGGTGAACAATCCGGCGTTAAGGATTCCGAACGCGAATACGATTTCGGCGAGTGCGCCGGCCAGCGGCTTGAGAGCAATCGCAAAGTCCGCCGCCTGCTGCGGGTTGAGCCGGGCACCGTGCTGGTTGGCAACAAAGATCGTGGCCGCGCTCGCAATCATCATAAAGCCCGCGAGAACGATTGCGAGCACCGAGCCGTTGATGACGTCGGCGCGAGCGAGGTTCAGATCCTCTTCGCGAGAGCCGCGCTCCACGACGGCAGACTGCAAATAGAACTGCATGTACGGCGAGATGGTCGTACCGATGATTCCGACGACCATTGTAATCCACCCGGCAGTGCGAAGCGAAAGCGTGGGAACGAGCGTTCCTCGTAGCACCTCATGCCAGTTCGGGTGGGCGAGTACCGCCGAGACGATATAGGTGAGGTAGATCAGCGAAAATACGACGAACGTGCGCTCCACGATCTTGTTGTTGAATCGCAGGACGAAGAAGAATACGACGAGTAGTGAGAGAGGGACGGCAATATAACGGGTCATGCCGAACATTTCGGAAGCCGCAGCGATGCCGGCAAATTCCGTAGACGTGATCATCGTGTTCGTCAAGAACAGCGCCAGCATCGCAATCACGGAAACCTTGACACCGAAGTTCTCGCGGAAGAGCGCGGCGAGACCCTTGCCCGTAATGCATCCCATTCGCGCCGACATCTCTTGCACGACGATGAGGGCGACCGCTAACGGTACGAGCACCCAAATGATGCTGTAGCCGAACCGCGCGCCGGCAGCCGAGTACGTTGCGATGCCGCCCACGTCGTTTCCGGCCGACGCGGTTATGAAACCGGGGCCGAGTACGGCGAAGAGAATCATCAGCGAGCGCAGGAGCGAGCGCTTACGCGATGGTTTCTCGGTCATTAGTCGCCGGTCGCCGCGGGTGACGCTACGCCGCGCAAGCGGCGCCGCGCCGTAAAGTGCGGCAATTTCTTCGCCATGTCTTCGGGCATGATCGCGTCGATTGCATCGTCCACCGTAACGATTCCGAGCATTTTCCCCTGGTCGTCGACGACGGGCACGGCGAGCAGATCGTACCGAGCGATCGTTCCCGCAACTTCCTCGGCGGGCGCGTCGGGATGCACCGTGATCAGATCGGTCTCCATGATGCGTTCGATGAACGCGGTCGGCAGCGCGAGCAAAAGTGTTCGCAAGCTCAGGGCGCCGATCAGCGTGTCTTCCTTATCGACCACATAGAGATAGTAAATGAACTCCGATTCCGGCGCGATTTCGCGGATTTTTTTCATCGTCGCAAGGGTCGTCCGGTGCGGATATATCCACAAATAGTCCGTGGTCATCAAGCCGCCGGCGGTATCCTCGGCGTATTTGACCAGCTCGCGCAGTTCGCTCGCGGTGTAGTCGCTCATCTCCGCGAGCAATTCGCGCTGTTGCTCTTCGTCGAGTTCGGAGAGCAGATCGGCGGCGTCGTCGGAGTCCATCTCTTCGATGATGTCCGCAGCGCGTTCCGTGCCGATGTCTTCGATAAGCGAGCGCTGCAGGCCGGCATCGAGATGCTCGAAGGCATCCGCCGCCGTTTCGTCGTCGAGCGCTCTCACCACCGCAGCCGCTTCGCGCGCTGAGAGATCGCCGATGATCTCGGCAAGCTCCGAGGGATGCAAGCGCGCTAGTTTGTTTTCGGTGACGGACAGATGCACTTGCGACGGATTCGCGTCGCGAATCGGGGCGACCGAATCCCACGCAATCATCGTTCGTGGAACCGAGCGATAGATCGCCGGCGTGAAACGCTTGCCGAACGATTTGAGGCCAAGCCGCCGAAGAAGGCCGCCCACGCCGACGTCGGCAGCGACAACGCGAAGCGTATCGCCGGTGCGCGCAATCTCCAAGTCATTGATTCGAACGACTTTGCGCCCGTTCATATCGACGATTTGCTTGTCCAACAAGTCGGCGATGAGATAGAGTGATTCGCGCTCAGGAGGAGCGGGCTCGCTCGGGCTCACCGTCAAAGCGATCGTTCGCCGTTCGCCGTCAACGTTCGCGATCGTATCGGTCGGCGCGAATCGCAGCCCCTGTGCCGTTTTAACGATCAAGCCGTCGATTCGAGGGAAGACGTCGTCGGGCTTCGTGACCAAAAAATCGGCGATCTTGCCGACTACGACGTCGTTCACGGTCGCCTTCCGCCCAACCAACTCGGAGATGAACCCCTCGGTAAACGCCATTGCCACTCACCCCCTCTCGCTCAAGACGCATTTCCGCGCGAAAAAATGCCGTCGCCACACTTGGTAGCCGGGCACGAATGAGCGCGTCACGAATCCGGGGGCCCTCAATCGCACCGAGCTTTGGCACCACGCGCCTAGGGATTCCGCCCACCTGCGCAAGCAGAAGCGGCCTTGGAACCCGTGAAGGATCGGGCCGCTAAATCCCAGCCGCATTAGACATCGCCTTAGGTCGGCGGAGTCTGGTCTACCCACTTGGCGTCTCTCGACGTTTCGGGGCAGCGGCTTATGTATCGCGTGGACGCCTCACCTAGCGAGGTATCCAGCTACTAGTATAGGCCCGGGGTCAACAAGTGCCTACAGTTTGGAGATTAAGAGGGTGGTCAGCGTGGCGGCGTCCACCTGCATCGATGAGAGAACACTGGTTCCAATATTCGTGAGGATCTGCTCGCGAGTGAAGTCCGATACCGTCGACGCAATGTTCGTATCGGCGATCATGCTCTGCGATGCCGTATAGTTCACGATTCCTAGGCCCGCGTTGTTGGAGTCTTGCTGCATCGCGACCATTTGGGCGCCGACTTGGGCCTGCACGGTGCCGATTGATTGCAACGCTTGGTCCACTTTGAACTGGGCGTCCGCGGCGGCGAGGTTGTTGCTGCTGGACTGACCCATAATGTCGTAGTTGCCCGTCGCAGGGTCGTACATGACCGTAGCGGGAGCCAAGACGGAAATTCCCGAGAGGCCGAGCTGGTTCGAGTTGATCGTGGGGAGGCTAATCGAGACGGTGCTGCCTTCGACCCCGCCGTCGTTGATATTGAGCGCGTGTCCCGTTCCCGCGGCTTG
>JBDTFK010000309.1:0-4973 GCA_039937995.1 Vulcanimicrobiaceae bacterium
AGCCGTCGCAGCAGATCCGCCTTCAAGGCGTGATACGGACCGTAATTGTCCAACCCGTTGATTTCGCCGATGATCGCGAGTCCGCGCTCTGCGCCGTCGGCCATCGCCGTTGCTGCCGCACGATTGAGTTGCACGACCGGTGACGGTAGCATCGAACTGAGTTTTTCGTAAAGCTTTGCGATCTGCGCCCAATCCGTTTCGCATTTTGTATGCAGCGCCGCAATTGCCGCTTGCAACACGTATGGCCCGGCCCGGCGCAATCGCTGCGCCCGAGCGAGAATTTCCTCGCCCTCTTCGATCATGGCGCGGTTCCATCGACCACGATCCTGGTGTTCGAGTACTACGAACGATCCGTCGGCTCCGCGGCGAGCTTCGCGGCGGGCAGAGTGAAAGAGCACGAGAGCGTGAAGCGCGAGCACCTCCGCTTCGTCCGGCATCAGCGTTTGCAGCATTTTGGCGTGTCGAATCGCTTCGTCTTGCAGGTCGGCACGCAAACGAGAGTAGCCCTCGTTGAATATGAGATACACGACGGCCAGCACGCCGACCAGCCGCTCCGGTAGTACGCTGTCCGACGGTACGTGGAACGGGATGCCCGCCGCGCGAATCTTGCGCCTTCCACGTACGAGTCTTTGCGCCATTGTCGCCTCGCTCACGAGAAATGCGCGCGCGATTTCGGTGGTCGTAAGGCCGCCGAGAAGACGCAGGGTAAGGGGAACCTGACTTTCGAGCGACAGCGCCGGATGGGCGCACATGAACATAAGCGCAAGTCGCTCATCGCGAATCGAAGTTTCGATAACGGTCATCTCCTCTTCTTGATCCGCGGAGGGCATTACGAATGTGCCGAGTAGACGTTGTTCGAAAGCCAGAGATTCCGTTTTTTTTGCCAGCGCAGTCTCGCGGCGCAGCCGGTCGATTGCGCGATTGCGCGCGGTTTGAAGGATCCAACCGAGAGGCTTGCGCGGCATTCCGTCGCGCCGCCAGCGCTCGACGGCGACGACAAACGCTTCTTGAACTGCGTCCTCGGCAAGTTCGACATCGCCGTTGAGCGCTCGCGTCATTGCGGCGACCGCCAATGCCCAATTCTCCCGAAACGCTTCGGTAATGGGATCGTCGCCGTAATCGACGTTCATTCCAATGG
The DNA here is from genome assembly GCA_039937995.1 of Vulcanimicrobiaceae bacterium. Classification (GTDB taxonomy): domain Bacteria; phylum Vulcanimicrobiota; class Vulcanimicrobiia; order Vulcanimicrobiales; family Vulcanimicrobiaceae; genus JALYTY01. Next base: position 1,139 of record JBDTFK010000309.1, read on the forward strand.
TCCGGCGGGGAGTTCCATTATGGGCCGTACCTCGATCGTGCCGTAGCGCGCCGCGGGTGTGCGCGCCGCCGCGACGATCGCCTCGTCGAGATTCGGAGCGTCGATGATCCAGAAGCCGGCGAATTGTTCCTTCGTGTCGGCAAACGGTCCATCAGTAATGAGCGTTTCACCCTCCCGACGACGCACCGAGGTCGCTGCGATCGTCGGAGCGAGGCGTTGCCCATCGAGATACTGCCCGCTCGCCTTCAGGTCGTCTCGAAGCGCGAAGTACTCGCGCGAAATTTCCTTGTGGGCTTCCTGGCTCATGGATTCCCACTGTTCGTCGTCTTGGTAAATGAGCAGTGCGTATTTCATTCTTGCCTCCGGGATTTGTTAGTTGCTAGACTCGCGGACCCCAACCGGGGAACATCGGTTCGGGGCGGTACGGTTTGTTCGTCATGATTATCGTCTCTCTGGACGCTACGCTCCGGGGCTCTCTGCACTAAAGACGAACGATCCGGCGCAAATCGACACGCGAGATTCACCAAAGCGACGCCCCTGGGTAAATGTGGGTGCGACCGAACGGCTACCTTTCGGTTCACGACCCGCAGGGGTTCCCCGTTCCGGCGCTTAGGCAAGCCACTCCGTTAGGACATAAGCGTCCGCTAAGGGCCGCCTTGACGGAATGTGGCACCTTCGATGCTTCAAGTTTGTCACACGGATTGCGCTTGATAAGCGAACAGCTGCTCTACCAACTGAGCTACGTCGGCATGGCAAACCCGCGATGAGCCTGGTTCGGCAGGGCTATTTTTGGAACTCCCGGTGTCCTCCGTGCTATTGCACGACAACGGTGCCGATCATGTTCTCGGTGTCATCGTGAAATAGGCAGTGATACGTATACGAGCCGGCTTTTGTAAACGTTAGACTAAACGTAGTGCCCGGAGTCATCACGCCGGAGTTCACGAGCGTGCTGCCGTCGTACGTCGTACCACCAGACGGAGGCGAAAAAGGACTCATCGTTGGGAAGGGCATCCCCGCCGGCCCGAACGTTACCGTGTGCGGTTCGTTCGTCGAAAGGTTCGTCCACGATACCGTCGCCCCGACAGCGACCGTCACGGACGTTTTGCTCAAATCGCCACCGTTCAAGAACCGTAGAACCGTTACGGAACTTGGCGCACCCTGCAGCAAGCCTGGTGACATTCCGGCCGCTACGTGCGGGCCGCCCGGCGCGTAGGGAAATTGCGAAACCGCTCCGAGCGCCAGCGTTAAGTCGGTTTGCATTTGCGTCTGCGTCGAACTCGTTATCGAATTCTGTGTCATCGGATAGGCGGCTCCCGCGTTCTGCACGACTATCGTTCCAACCATGCCGCTCGCACCGTGCAACAAGCAGTAATACTTGTACGTACCGGGCGTTGGAAACGTAAGTGCGTATGTCTTGCCGAGCAGAACGAACCCCGAACTCGTGTACGCCGTTCCGTCGTACGTCGAACCACCGGCCGGCGCGGCCGCCGTCGGATCGCTCGGCGGCGGAGGCGTTGCGCGCGGACCTAAAAAGGTCACCGTGTGTGCTTCGCCCGCCGGGAATGCCCACGTAACCGTATCGCCGGCGTCGATCGTCAATGAGCTAGAATAAAAACTCAAGCTCTGGAGCGCTTCCTGTTGCGTCGATCCCCCCGCAACGAGTTGCCACGTCTGTGGGCCGGCCGGGGCCGGTGATGGAGTGCTGCTCCCGCCCCCACACCCGCTCATCACGATCGCGAACGCGACAAGCGCCAGCGATTTCGTTTGTGTCGTCATTTTGAATCCGCCTTTGAGGTTTTGAAAAATTTGCGCCTGGTGTGCCGTTTTGGCACAGGAGTGCCACAACAACATAGGCGCATACTAGCGCCATGGAGAGCAGCGGTCAAGGGGAACTTGGCTCAAATCGCAGCCGAAGGACACGCTCCGACTTGCTTGCGGCGGCAATTAAACTGATGCAAGCCGGCAAGCGCCCGTCGGTTCCGGAGGTGGCCGAAGCCGCGCGAATTTCGCGGCGAACGGCGTACCGCTACTTCCCAAGCCAGGAACAGTTGCTCACCGACGCGGCGCTCGACATGCTTCGCCCGACAGTCGAAGCGTCGTTTGCAAGCGTCGAAGCCGACCCCGAGGCGAGAATAGACGCTGCCGTGCATACCATGCTGTACCAAGCCGCTGCAAATGAAGATCTGCTTCGTACGATGATCCGTCTCACCATCGAGCGTGGAGGCGACGAGCAACGCCACCGCAACAAACCGGTGCGCGGGGGCCGTCGGATCGACTGGATTGAGAGCGCGCTCGCACCCGTTCGAAGCCGCTTATCGCAACGCGCCTTCTCGCGCTTGGTTTCGGCCGTGGCACTTTGCGTCGGTGCTGAAGCGCTCATCGTTTTGCGCGACGTACGTGGCCTCGACGTAGAACATGTAGCCGACGTGGAAAGTTGGGCGGCGCGCGCACTGGTTCGCGCCGCTCTTCAAGAAGCGGGGAACGAAAAATGAATCGAGCCCGGTAAACCGGCGCTACCAGTCTCCCTCAGCCTGGATGAAGCGCAACAGTTCGGAATTGAGCGGATCGTTCGGCGCTGTAAGGTCGCGAACCATTCCCATGTGGTCGGCTCCTCGCTCAACGAACGAACTTGCTGCATGGTTCGCGGCGTGAAGGGCATCAACCAAGGTAGCCGCCTGTTTGCACGAATACGGGTCTTCTCGCGTGCCGCAGGCCGCGTCTATCGGAATCGCTGCCTGGGCGGCATTTGCGGTCGCCGAGATTTCAGCGCGTCGCTCGACGGTATCCCCGTACACGTGGCTGTCGAAGCCGCGCCAGTAGTCGGATTCGTCCGAAATATCTCGCACATCGTACGGCCCGGACAAGGCAAGCACGCCGCGAACCGCGCTCGGTGCGACGCCGGCGTCCTTCAAGAATCGCTGATTGGTCGCCAGCGCCGTGACGATTTGCGCGCCCGTGGAGTGCCCGACAAGGAAAACATTGCGCGTGTCGATTCCGTAATCGTTTGCGTGAGCGATCGTCCACGCGAGCGCGCGGGCCACGTCGGAAATCGATCCCTGGGCGTCGGCGTCGGGGTAGAGCCGGTAGGAAACGACGACGCTTACCAGACCTTCGCGCGCGAGTCCCCGGCCGACCGACGCATAGTCGTTTTTGTCGCCTTCCTGAAACGCGCCGCCGTGAACGAATATCACGACGGGGGCTCCCTGCGCATGCGCGGGTAGATAGAGATCGAGACGATGTTGCCACGTGCCGTCCGCAATGTAGGAAAGATCGGATTTTACCGATATCGCACTGGAAGCAGCCGGCGTCCATGCCAGCGCAAGCAGCAGCGAAACGGCGCCTACCAGCACGGTTTATTTCGTTCCGTTTTCTTCGTCGTGGAACGTTCCGCGTTTGGCGCTATTATCGAGTTCGAGGTCATCCAGAAAATAGAATACGATCTTGCGGTCTTTGAATCCAACCTTGGCAAGCTGCTTTCCGTCGATCTCAACGATTTCATGGATATGGCCCTCGCGACCGGCGTATTCGTAGTTAACGGAGGTATAGTTGGGGTCGCCGGGTTTCGGCCTCGGCGTTGCTTTCACGCCTCGTAGCGGGGTGTTGTGACGGTGCATGGCAAAGACTTTGACACATGATCATCGAGTACCGCGGAAAACGGCCGAAAATTCACCCCAGCGCGTTCATCGCGCCGACCGCCGTCTTGATCGGCGACGTCGAAATCGGCGAAGAATCGAGCATTTGGTTCGGTGCGGTCCTTCGCGGGGATAACGGACCAATTCGCATCGGCGCCCGCACGTCGGTCCAGGACAACGCCGTAATCCACGTTACGCATCTG
>JBDTFK010000310.1:0-3694 GCA_039937995.1 Vulcanimicrobiaceae bacterium
GGCCGCATCACCTACGACCATATGGTAGCTTTTTGGCCTACATCGTTTGCTGCTGAGAACTTCCCAGTCGTCGCCGAACGAATGAACAACATGCCGAAGATCGTGTTCTCGCGAACGATGAAGGCCGCGTCTTGGAAAAATACGGCCGTCGTTGGCGGAGACATCGTCGATGCAGTGGGGAAATTGAAGGAAGAGCAGGGGCCCGACATGGCCATTTTGGGGAGCGGCAGTATCGTTTCGCAGCTCACGAGTGCCGGTCTGATCGATGAGTATCAGATCGTGATCGCGCCCATAGTACTTGGCAAAGGCCGGACGATGTTCGAGGGCATCACCTCGCCTCGCAGGATGCGGTTGACGCAGACTCGGGCTTTTGAAAACGGAAAGGTCGTTCTTTACTACGAGCCGATAACGGTGGCTGAGCTTATGAATTGAGGTCTTCTTGAGGCCTTCTTGATGGACGAGCGGGCCCGCGGGCTCATAGACTCGTGCAGATGCGAAATGTAAAACGAGCGGTCGCCGCTGCTGTTGCGCTCTTCATACTCGGCTCGATTCAGGCGAACGCAGAAAGTGTCGGCGCGCCTACTACTGCCTGGTTTCCAACGGAAAAGACGCAGCTCGCATACCAGACGTTCGGCAGCGTTGGAACAACGTACGTGCTTTTGGCAGGCGGTCCCGGCACGAATCCGGCCTACATCGCCCCGATCGCTACGCGCTTGGCTTCGCGCGGCCGTCGAGTCGTGCTTCTTCATCAACGCGGGACCGGGCTATCGGCGCCGGCGATCGTCGATCGTTCGCGCATGAACCTTGCCGGTGCCGTTGCGGATCTCGATGCGTTGCGGGTGCATCTCGGGGAGTCGAAGCTGAACCTTATCGGCCACGGTTGGGGTGGGATGCTCGCCATGGCGTACGCAACGAGTTATCCCGATCGGGTCGGCTCGCTTGTGCTGATCGATACCGGCCCGATGGACGCGGGGCAATTCCCGCGTGCGGACGCGGCGGTGAAGGCGGCGTTGACGCCCGCAGAACGCGCGGCACTTGCCGACGCCATACGCAAGGGCGACGGCAAGCAAGCCGCCGAGATTTACGACCGCGCGTCGTTTGCCGACCGGAGCAACGTTCCCTTACTGAAGGCGAGCGTGGGCAATGCACCGTTGGAATATCCCAACGTTTCCGATTTGATGGGCTCGAGCATTGCTCATATCGACGCTCGTCCCGGCGTGCGCGCAATGCGCGCCCCGGTATTCCTCATCTTCGGAATCGCGGATCCGGGCTACTTCGCCGCAGCGCAGATCCGCGCACTCGATCCGCGGGCGCAACTCATAACGATCCAACATGCCGGTCACTATTGCTGGCTCGAAAACCCCGATGCAAGCTTCGAAGCGATCGATGCGTTGCCATGAACGACATGCGAAATCTAAAACGGGCGATCGCCGCTGTTGTTGCGCTCTTCATACTCGGCTCGATTCAGGCGAACGCAGAAAGTGTCGGCACGCCTACTACTACCTGGTTTCCAACGGAAAAGACGCAACTCGCATATCAGACGTTCGGCAGCGTTGGAACAACGTACGTACTTTTGGCCGGCGGTCCCGGAATGAATCCCGCCTACGTCGCCCCGATCGCTGCGCGCTTGGCTTCGGGCGGCCGTCGAGTCGTGCTCTTTCATCAACGTGGGACGGGGTTGTCGGCGCCGGCGATCGTCGATCGTTCGCGCATGAACCTCGCCGGTGCCGTTGCGGATGTCGATGCGCTGCGAGTGCATCTCGGGAAGTCGAAGCTCAACCTTATCGGCCATTCGTGGGGCGGCATGCTCGCCATGGCGTACGCAACCAGGTATCCCGATCGCGTCGGCTCGCTCGTGCTTATCGATACCGGTCCGATGGACGCGGGGCAATTCTCGCGTGCAGGCGCGGCGATGCAGGCGGCGTTGAAACCCACCGAACGCACGGCAATTGCCGTCGCGCTGCGCAAGGGTGACCGCAAACAAGCCCGCGAGATCTACGACGGCGCGTCGTTTGCCGACCGAAGCAACGTCCCCTTACTGAAGGCAAGCGTGGGCAATGCGCCGTTGGAATATCCCAACGTTTCCGATTTGATAGGCTCGAGTATTGCTCATATCGACGCTCGTCCCGGCGTGCGCGCAATGCGCGCCCCGGTGTTCCTCATCTTTGGAATCGCGGATCCGGGCTACTTCATCGCAGCGCAGATCCGCGCTCTCGATCCGCGGGCGCAACTCGTGACGATCCAACATGCCGGCCACTATTGCTGGCTCGAAAACCCCACTGCAAGCTTCAAAGCGATCGACGCGTTGCCATAAACCGATCCGTAAAAATCTCCAGCGGGGCGTTTACATCTGAAGGGTTGCCATCAAGTCGGCGGCGGCATCGCGATGTGTGTGACTGCCGCTTACGCGAGCAGAGCAACGATAGGCTTGTACGAGCGAGAACGGGTGGCCATAGCCTTGTAGCAGATCGATTGCCGTGGCGATGCGGTCGATTGCCGCAGGCAGTTCGCCGAGTTTCTCGTGCGCCTCGGCTTCGATTCGTAAAGCAGCGCCGACGTAGCGCTGTCCACCGAGAAGGGTCATCGCTTGATTCGCGGATTTGGAAGCCCGAATTGCCGCATCGAACTGATGTGCGGCCAACCGCGCCTCCGCGTCGGCAAGCGTGCACAGAGCCGCCAAAAAACTCCCGGATCCTACCAGCCCCCGCGCCTGCTTCGTCAGTGCAAGCGCGCGCTCGGGATGTCCGCCGCGCGCTTCGGCGTACGAAAGATTCAGGCACATATAGGCGAATTCGTCGTTGCTGCATACCGATTGTGCGACACCCTGAGCGGTGCGCCCGTAGCGCAGTGACGCTTCGAAATCTTCGCGCTGCATGAACAGTACGCTGAGTTCGTTCGACGTCTTTACCGCGCGTCGGATCGCGTGGTGCCGCTGGTATATCGCAAATGCCTCCTGCAGCTCGTCGATTGCCGACGACAAGCCGCCGGTCATAACGGCGTGAGCGCTACCGAGAGCAGCGGCGATGTCCCCACGCTGAAGGATAGCAGGATGCGGTGTGCGGTCGCCGATCGATCGGGCCTCGCCGACGGCTGCTAACGCTTTGTCCGGTAGTCCGGATTCGGAAAAAACATCGGCTATGCGAAGGAGCGTGGTTACCAACGCGTCGAGCATTACTCGATCGTTCGAGGTCGCCAGGGGTCGAAACGATCGCGCCGCAAATTCGTAGGCTCGCAGCGCCTCGTCGATGTTGCCCGTTCGCCAGGCGAGCGTGCCTCGGCCTAGCGCGACAAAAGCGCTCGATCCGGCCGATTCACGTTCGTCGTCTTCGATGGAATCGAGCATGTCCGCGGCGCTATCGAGCATACGCGTCGCATACGACGGATTACCGCCGTCGCACGCGACTTCGACGCCATAGCAGAGCGCGCGAATGCGTTCTCCCGCAGCGGCGTCTTGGGTGGTCGAGCGTTCTAACTCGCAAAGCGCGGCATCGAATCGTCCGACAAGATGCAACGATGACGCGTACTGCAGCCGCAGTTCGAACTCGCTCGGTCGAATTCGAGCCGGTTCGAGGGGCGTGGAAAACTCGCGCTCCAACGTTGAGGCGAGTCGCTCCAACGCGCGCCGGCGTTCGCGGTAAAACTCGCGTCGCGAAATACCGAGGTCTCGCGCGACGGCATCGTGCTTCTCGCCGCG
>JBDTFK010000311.1:0-4502 GCA_039937995.1 Vulcanimicrobiaceae bacterium
AAACGCACCACGATTTTCTTCAAGGAAACTCTCGGGCTGCCATCGTGACGGCACTCCTCGTCTCCGCAGTCCTCGCCGCCGGACTTTTGCTCGGCGCGGCCCTGACGTATTTCGCGCAACGCTCGCGCGTCGTTCAGCTCCAAGAGCAGCTCATTGCGCAGCGCAATCGCGCGGACGATTCGCAGCTTTCGCAGCAACACGCGATCGAAGCGTTGCTCGAACGGGCGAAAAACGAACTTCGTGAGTCCACGGCCGACCGCGCCACCGAACGGGTCGGAGAAATCGTCGGTCCCCTTGCAAAGCAGCTCGGCGACTTCGACAAATTTGTGCGCGAAATCGAGAGCAAACGCAACGAAGACACCGGGAACTTGAAGGCGCAGATCGACAATCTGCTCAACCGGTCCGACAAGCTCGAAACGGCGGCAATGTCCCTTTCGAATCAGACCTCGACGCTCGTTACGGCATTGAAAAACCCCTCGACGCGCGGGAAGTGGGGCGAGATTCAACTCCGCAACGTCGTCGAAAAAGCCGGGATGCTCGAGTTTTGCGATTTCGCGGAGCAACAGACGATCGCTATCGACTCGACACGCGCGCGGCCCGACATGACGATCAACCTCCCCGGGAAACGAAAAGTTTTCGTCGACGCCAAAGCGCCGACCGACGCGCTACAGGCCGCGTTTGAAGCCGTTGATGAAAACGCGAAGCGCGAACTCGTTCGCCGTCACGCTCGCGCCCTTCAGGACCACATCGATGCGCTCTCAAAGCGCGGCTATCACACGACCGAAGGCTCCGCCGACTTCGTGATCCTGTTCGTTCCGGGCGAAGCCTTCCTCAGTTCGGCGTGCAACGAGAATCCGATGCTCATTGAATACGCGCTCGATAAGGGCGTGCTCATTGCGGGACCGCTATCGCTTATCAGCCTGCTGCGTTCGTTTGCGATGGGCTGGCAAGCCGTCAAGCAAGAGGAGAACGCTAAGCGCATCGCCGCACTCGGCCGCGAGCTTTACGAGCGCGCGTACCGATTCGCCGACAAGTTGACGAATCTGGGACGTCACCTCGAGCGTTCGGTCGGCGCGTTCAACGAAGCTGTCGGAAGCTACGAATCGCGCCTTCTCCCGCAAGGCCGCAAACTTAAAGACGACGCCGCGTTTCCGGGTGATGACATGCCCGAAATCAACGTCATCGACATCACCCCGCGAGCGATTACGGCAATCGAAGTCGAGCAACTGCCGAAACGCTCGAAACGCACGCCCGGAACGCCGACGCTTTTCCCAAACGACGAATCCCTTTCTTCCTAGGGACCGCCGAGACGTGCGGTCTCGATCAGGGCGCCGTTGCTGCGCAATTGAAGCGTGCTGGATTTCGGCGGCGAGGCGAGCAGGAATTCGCTTACTGCACCCCTAGGCTCGGTGACCCCAAGGACGCGGCCGTCCTTCGTTTCAACTTGGTAACGATGCGACCCGGCGACAATGACGTAGAGCCACGCGCCGTTTCGTGCGTAGATAACCTTCGCGCTCGGCGCGCCCGCGGCGACGGGCGTAAACTGCGCGTGTGCGAAATGGCTGCCGATCATTGCGATCGTCGCGGCGTTCCTTATGGCGATCGACTGCGCATCACGAGCATTCTGCACGAATAACGGAATCGAGGGAAGCAGCCCGAGAAGAAATGCGGCCGCGATTGCGAGCCAGACCGGCGCAATCAATCGGCGCTTTTTCGCCGACGCTCCCAGTTGCGACCCGCGCTCTAAAAAGAGTACCGTCTCTTCGGCCTCGCCCACGGCGCGCAAGCATTGCGCGCACTGCACGATGTGCCGGTCGAGCTCGGCTCGTTCTTCGAGATCTAGGAGACCAAGCGCGTAAAGCTCGGCGGACTCCCCGACGTGCGCATCATGCACGATCGGCGCCCTCCTCGCGAAGCGCGGCGCGCAGGGATCGCAGCGCCGCCGAAATGTGACTCTTAATCGTTCCCAGCGGTTTGCCCAATTCCGCCGCTATTTCTGCAAGCGTCATGGCGCGGAAATACGCGTATTCAACCATTTGCGCTTGCAGCGGTGTGAGTTTAGCGATCGCTCGCGCGATTCGCCCGCGCTCGATCGGATCGGTTTCCATCGTGTACTCTCGCGCGGGACGGAGTTTTGCCCGAAGTTGGTCTTGGCGAGCTGAGTTTCGCATACGCATCAATGCTTCGTTCCGAACGCACACAACGAGAAAGGCTTCGAGCGAACCGCGTTCCGGCGCATATGCGTCACCCCGTTTCCACAAGCGAAAGAGCACGTCGTGAACGCAATCCTGCGCAAGTTGCGGATCTTGCAGCAAACGAGACGCGCCGGCATGAAGGCGTGGGAGAAACCGGCGGTAGACTTCGTCAAACGCGGTAGCCTCGCCGCGTGCGAACGCGATTTCGAGCGCCTGGTCACGCATGCTATCCGAGCGGCCGTTCCTCGATCGCTGCGCCGCTCGTATCGATTTGGACCGTTCGAAATCCGATGACTCGCAACAGGTCGTCGTGCGGCAGCGTCACCGGTCCGGGTTTTGGGGCCGTCCCCGGCTTCGGCTGCGGATATGCCGTGGCGTCGGCACTCGCAAAGGTGATATTTCCGTCCACGTGCGTGACGACTTGATGGATGTGACCGTTCAACACGGTGACGCGCTCGAACTTTCGCAGCTGCGCAAGCGCTTTGGAGCCGTCTTCGGTCGTCCAGCCCCACTGCGGGAAGAGCGCGTAGAGCGGCACGTGAGTAAACACTACGACCGGCGTTTGTGCCGGAACCGCGGCAACATCTTTGGCAAGCCACGCAAGTTGGTCGCCACCCAGCAGTCCCATTTTCTCGAAGTTGAAAACATTGAGCAAGACGACGTAGTGGATACCATCCGCGTCCCACGAAGCCCACCCGTCGCCCGTGGAATTGGCGATGCGAAAGTTCGAGAGGTAGGGTTTGAAATCGTTGCCGATTACGTCGTGCTCGCCGGGAAGCGCTACCAAGGGGAATCTAAGCTGGGATAAAATTGCGCGCGCGTCGTCGAATTGCTTGGGCGTCGAAAGATGCGTGATGTCGCCGGTGTGTACGACGAACTTCGGCGCGATAGGAAGTGCGTTGATGCGATCGACGGTCATTTGCAGCGTTCCCGCAACGTCGGAATTCGCCGCCTGATGAAACCCGATGTGACTGTCGCTGATTTGCACGAACTCGACGGCCCCATTCGTCTCCGCTACGGCGCGCCCCGTGAGAAGCCCCGATCCCGAGATCGCATAGGCAATTCCCGCCCCCGTCCACCCGACGTGCCCGAGGAAATCTGCGCGCTTCATCGCGTTGTCGCCCGCACGATGACGGCGCCTTTCATATACGGATGAAGAGCGCAAAAGTACGTGAACGTCCCAACGCGCCCGAACGTGTATTCCCAGCGCGAGTGCGTGTCGAGGCCTTTTGAATCGAACCGGCCGTTCGCGGAGGTGACGGTGTGGGCATCGTCGTCGTCATTTACGAACGCGACCGTATCGCCCACATTGACTGTAAGACTCGCCGGCTCGAACGCAAAGTCTTTTATGTGAACCGTAGCAACGGCGGTCGAGTGCGCCTGCGCAGCCGTGCCGGCTACGAGCAACGACAGGACCAGCATACATATCTTCATGCCGTTTCTATGCCCGAACGCCGCATACGGTTCGGTCTTGCTCGGCTAGGAGTTTGCGGACCCCTGGATCATGGGTTCTGCTTGTCTTTCCACGTCTTGAGGGCTGCGAGCGTGTTTTCGACGTGCTTGTCGGGTTGAAGGTCGGTGAAGCTATAGATGATGGTACCGTCGGGGGCGATTACGTACGACGTGCGGTTTGCATATTGCGGGGCTTGACTCAGCACGGCGTCGTACGATTTCTCGACGGCTTGGTCGGTGTCGGCCGCCACCGCAAATTTGCTGCGACATTCGCTCACGGAAAACTTATCGAGCTTATCGATGGGATCGTGTGAAACGCCGATGACCGTTGCGCCGAGGGCCTTGTATTGATCGATCGCATCGGCGAAATCATGCGCCTCAATGGTGCAGCCTTTGGTAAACGCCGCAGGGTAGAAGTACAGCACCACGGGGCCGTTTTTCAGCGCATCGGCGAGCGCGAACGTGAACTCTTTTCCGCCTTGCGATGCCTGAAGCGTAAAATCGGGTGCCTTCGCACCGTCTTTGAGCGCCGCCGTCGCCGGCACGGCGCTAAATGCCAGAAGGGTGAGGGCGACCAAGAAACGACGAAACATCAGTCCTCCACGAAAGCAAGCGTTTTCACTATATCACACGGAAATGTGAGGAATGACTAAGTAACGCTCGTAGCGAGACCCCGGTTTAGTCCCTAGCGCAGCGGAGCGACGCAGAGCGCCGCGGCAAGGGCTCGCCCACTACCGCCTTGGGTACGGTGTGCTAGAGACCCATGAGCCGCGCGATAACGAGGCGCTGGACTTCGTTCGTTCCTTCGCCGATCTCGTTGATTTTTTGATCGCGGTACATGCGCGATACCGGATA
>JBDTFK010000312.1:0-3896 GCA_039937995.1 Vulcanimicrobiaceae bacterium
CGCGTTTAACAGCGATTCGAGCGTTCCGTTTCCCGCGAAGGTCTATCGCGACTTTATCTGGGCGACCATGACGAAGTACGATGAAACCTATCCCAACCGGGTGCTTTTTGGGCCCCGTCCGCAGTACGACACGTTTGGTGAAATCGTTTCCCGTGCCGGATTGAAGCAATTGCGGCTCGCAGAAACCGAAAAATACGCCCACGTGACGTATTTTTTTAACGGTGGGCGCGAGGAGCAGTTCCCCGGCGAAGACCGCAAGCTCATTCCGAGCGACCGTAGCGTGGCGACGTACGACTTGGCCCCCGCGATGCGCGCGCGCGAAATTACGGCATACGCGCTCGAATGCATCCGCGACGCGAAGTACGACGTCATCATCATGAACTACGCCAACGCCGATATGATCGGGCACACCGGCAAGTGGGAGCCGACAATCGAGAGCGTGCAAATCTTAGACGGCTGCGTGGCGCAACTCGCGGACGCCGTGCTTAAGGCGGGCGGCCTGCTCGCGATCACCGCCGATCACGGCAACGCTGAAGAAAAACTCGACAAGGACGGAAACCCGCTCACCGCGCATACGACCAATCCCGTGCCGTTTATCTTACTAGGGGGGAACGTCCACGGAGCGTTACAAAGCGGCGGAAAACTCGGCGACGTTGCCCCGACGTTGCTCTCGCTTGCCGGATTGCCGGTTCCGGACGCGATGACCGGGATGAATCTCTTGAAACGTGGTAACGACTATGGGAATGATGGATCGCCGCTCGCCGAGCGATAAGCTCCTGGCTCACGACGCCGACCGGTTGCAAGAAGCTGCCGGCGGGCGGATCGACATCGCAATCGTTCTCGGCAGCGGACTCTCGTCCGTGCTCCGCGACCGTTTCGGCGCAATGTCTCTGCCATACGATACGCTGTTGGGCTTTCCGGTCGCCGCGTTGCGCGGGCATGCCGGCGAAGCGCTTGCCGGAACGTGGCAAGGCAAACGCGTCGCTGTTTTTGCAGGGCGCGTACACCTGTATCAAGGATTCTCACCCCAGCAAGTGACGGTCAACGTACGCCTCGCGCACGCCGCAGGCGCCAAGCTCGTGGTTCTCACGAACGCGGCCGGAGGTCTCAATCCGGACTTCGAGCCGGGCGACCTGATGCTCATTAGCGATCACATCAACCTTACCGGCCGCAATCCGCTCGTCGCGTGGCCGCATGACAATCCGTTTGTGGACATGACCGACGCATACTCGTCGCGTCTTCGCGAAATCATCAAGACGGTCGCGAGGCCCGAGCACCGGTTACGCGAGGGCGTCTACGCGGGTATGCAGGGCCCCAACTACGAGACCCCTGCGGAATGTCACTTTCTTCGCACGATCGGCGCCGACGCGGTTGGGATGTCGACGGTACTCGAAACGATATTCGCGCGTTTTTTGGGGATGGGAGTCGTCGGCATAAGCACGATCAGCAACGCGACAGGTGCGCAGGAAACCTCACACAGCGACGTCACTGCGCAAGCCGCCGCAAGCGGTCCACGCTTGGCCAATCTCTTAGAATCGTTCATCGTTAAACTCTAACCAAGCGCCTCCTAATCCGCCTGTAACGCATTTCTCATCGCGCTCTCCGCCCGTACTCAGGATCGCTCGGGATACTGAAGTGCAAAGGAGACACGCCTGATGCTCAAACGGATAAACCGCGATTCGGACGTAGTCGTCCTGGCCGAAGCGCTCGCCTATTTCGTCGTGGTCGGCGGAATAGCGGTCATTGCGACCGTCGCAGCGCGTCTTTTCTAAGGGTTTTCCTCCTCGGGCGGACCAAGCTCGCTGCCTTTAGATCCAGCTGTGTAACCACATGCGCTGCATCCAGGATGCGTACGGAATCGTCATTCCGCTCAGGATCGGATAGCAGTACACAAACCACGCCGCCGCAATGCCGAAGTAGCCGATCACGATCGTTCTCGCGGCGTTGCGGTCCCACTCGTGCATCCACTCGTACAGAAATTGCATGGCGACCGCCGTGCAGATGCAGATTAGCGGTATATCCACGTAAAAATGATACGCGAACGCGAGTCGCGGAGACGCCATCCATGGAAGCCACTGCGCGAGATACGTCAACACGACGAGCGCATAAGCCCGGTCGCGCCTCACGACCGCAAGCACCGCGACCGCCGGAACGGTGACGAGTCCAAGCCACAAGACGATCGGATTTGCAAGGGACGTAATGATTGCCGCCGTGTTAACGGCGTTGCCGTTGCGCCCGTATGTGGCGTAGTACAGAACCGGCCGTAAATCGAACGGCCACTGCCACCATACCGATGAGTACGGATGCGTCGCGTGCAGGTGCGCGTGATACAGATACGCATTGACTTGCATCGTTACGACGTCGCTTAGCGTGTACGGCCGCGGAGCCAACGTCTGCAAATCGCGCAAGCCGATAAAATGTGGGATATACGCGAGCGCGTAGACGATGCCGACCCCTGCAACGATCGCCGTTGCGACGAGATCGACGGGAAACGCCGGGCGGCGATGTTTGACGATTGCATAGATTGTTGCTGAGACAACGACGGTAAAGACGACACCGTAGGCCATCACGCCGTACCACTTACTCGCCACGAGCAAACCGCCTGAGAGCGCGAAGAGGGCGAGCCACAGGCCGCCGGCGGGCGGCCGAACCCATACGCGGTAGATCACGTAGAGCGCCGCTGCAATGATGACGCCTGCGACGATCTGCGCGGGCCGGGTTTCGTTGGGAAATCGCAACGCGACTGCAACGATTGCGAGCAGCACCGCGCCCGTTCCACCGAGCAGCAGGCGCACGAGCGGTAGCGGCAGCCGCCGGTCCGAGCGCGCTACGAGCGCATCCCAGTAGCGACAAAACGTATAGAGCGTGGCGAGCGAGAAGCAGACGACGAAACTCTCGGGTGTCGCGATACGCGATTGGACAAAATGCATTCCGTCGAGCGCGAAGAGACCGGCCGCGTACGACGCATAGAGCGTTGATTTCGTTACCCGGCGAGCGAGGACGAAGACGAGCCACACCGCAACCGCGCCCGCGACGACATCGAGGAAACGCCATCCCACCGACGTATCGCCGTGCTGCAGCCCGCCGAAAAGTACCGTCGAGAGCGTGATAAGGAGTTTCGTAACCGGAGGGTGAGTATTTTCGTAAATGTAGCGTCGCTGCAAATACTCTTCGGCCGCGCGCGCGAAGTATACCTCGTCGAAAATTTTCTCGGGTGGGAACCAGTAGCGATAGACGAGCAGCAGAAACGATCCGACCGCAATGCCGATGCCGGCGAGCTTTGCCCTCGCGCTCATGTGATCTGTGGAACCGGCGCCGGCGCGGGCGTTGAGGCGGTCAGCCCCGAACGCACGACATTCGGCGGCGACGAAACTCCCCCGGCAAAGGCCGCAACGGTGGCCACGACGAGACCCGCGGCAAGCATCGACAACGAGCGGCGATATCGTTCTTTTCGAGCCCGTGTGGCGGCGCGCGCTATAACGGCCGCTAACGAAAACGCCGGCTCTGAAACGTCGAGCGCTCCGCGAATGATTGGTGTTAGCCTAGTGTGCATTTTGCCTCGTCCGCATTTCGCAACCGATGTCGCGATGGTCTGCAAGTGAACGTTCCAAGCGGCGCCGCGCCTGCATGAGATGAAAACGGACCGAACTGGCCGCAATTCCGAGTATTTCCGCAATCTCGACGCTACTTAGTTGCGCATAGTAGTAAAGCCCGACGGCGGCGCGCTGTCTGGGTGGAAGTTTTTCGAGTGCGCGGAGCACGTCGAGCCGTACGATCGCGCTCGTAAAGGGAGTAGCCGATTCCGGAACGTCGGAAAGCGAGGGGCCCGGCTTCCTGCGTCGCTCCTGCGCAAACGCTTCACGCACGACGATCCGGTAAAACCACACGCTGAATGC
>JBDTFK010000313.1:0-2932 GCA_039937995.1 Vulcanimicrobiaceae bacterium
GCGGCGCTGAGACGCGCGGGGGTCACAATCGTCGCCCACTCGCTCGACGCGATCATCGCGGCCGCTTTGATTTCCGGACAGTCCTACCGCCGCTGGAACCCACCGCTTCGCGCGGCGTGAAGCCTTAAGCCTCCTCTCAGGGGCAAGCCTCACTATTTTGCGAAGAATGAACGGCACAATGATCAATTCCCGTGTGGCGGTAATCGACGACGACCGTATGGTTCGCGAAATGCTGGAACTTGGGCTTAGCCGCGAAGGCTATCAAGTGGAAACCGCGGCGGACGGATTTGCGGCCCTCGATCTCGTGCGGCGCTTCGATCCCGAAGTGATCGTGCTCGACATCATGATGCCGAAGATCGACGGGATCACGCTGCTTCCGAAATTGCGCGAACTCACGCAAGCTCCGATCCTGATGCTCACCGCCAAGGGCGACACCGAAGGCAAAGTCCAGAGCCTGAGCGCGGGCGCCGACGACTATCTCGTAAAACCGTTCGTCTTCGAAGAGTTGATCGCTCGCCTGCATGCAAAGCTGCGCCGCCCGCAATTGATCGAAGAAAACGTCCTGCGGTGGCGCGACGTTTCCATCAATCCCGCAACGCGCGAAGTGTGGCGCGCGAAAGACCACGTAGAACTCACGCAGCGCGAATTCGACCTCCTCGCAGTTTTCATGCGCGAGCCGCGGCGTGTGTTCAGCAAAGACCACTTGCTCGAAATCGTGTGGGGTCACGACTTTGAGGGCGGCCCGAATATCGTCGAGACGTATATTTCGTATCTGCGATCGAAGCTCGACCGGTCCGGCGAAACGGGATCGTTTATTCGCACCGTGCGCGGCGTCGGGTACGGCGTCTCGCAGTAGGGATGAAGCAGTCACTCGCGACGCGCCTTTCGGCAATTTATGCCACGCTGCTTGGAATCACCATTGTGCTCGTGATTCTCGCTTCGGGAATAGCGCTCGTCGTCGAATTGACGAATTTCACCGGCGATATCGTCATCGCAAAACACGAAGAAGCGCGCATCCTCACCGAACAATACCGGATGGAAGGCATGAGCCTCGCGCAAGCCGCGCCCGACATTGCGAACACGCTTAGCGGCATAGGAATGCGCGTTGCCATTTTCGATAGCAACGGACAATTTTTGGGCGGCGACAAATCGCTGCATCCCAAAATCCTCGATGCGATCGTTAGTGGAAAAGAATTCGTCCCGCCGCCCCCGAGAAACCCGCTACGATTCGGGGGCGAAATCGAACCGCATCCCGAGCCGGCAGCAATAACGGCGGTCGAGGGAGGTTACGTCGCGTTCGCGCCCTCGCTCGGACTGCTGCTGGTGTCGCTTGCCCCGTATTGGCGCCTCGTCATAACGATTGCCGTGGTCGCGATGGTGCTCTCGTGGTTTATCGGGCGGCTCTTCGCGCGGCAGGCGTTACGCCCGATCACCGACGTCACCGATTCGCTTCGCGCCCTCGCCGACGGCGACTTCACGCAGCGGCGCTTCATGGCACCGGGCGGCGACGAAATCGGGACGCTGACGGTAGCCTATAACGATGCCGCGGTAAGCGTGGCGCACGCCATCGGCGAGCGGCGGCTTACGGAAGAACGCATGCGCCAATTCGTCGCCGACGCCGGTCACGAACTGCGAACGCCGCTTACCGTTATCGGCGGCTACATCGATGTCTTGCGTCGCGGTGCGATTGCCGAACCCGCGATCGCTCGTCAAATCCTCGGCACGATGGCAATCGAGAAAGAACACATGCGCTCGTTGATCGAGCGGCTGATGCGCCTTGCGCGGCTCGATTCCGAAACGCCTCCCCGGTGTGAAGAGATCGATCTCGTCGAGTTGTTGCGCGGGCAATGCGACGCCGCACGGCGTGTCGATGAATCGCGCGGTATCGATTACAGCGTCGACGGCGTGACGAGCGTGGTTGCCGATCGCGCCGAACTGGGAGATGCGTTGTGGAACATCGTTGAAAACGCGCTCAAGTACGCGCCCGATGCCCCGATCCACCTGCGCGCGAGCCGCAGCGAGGGTCACACATACATTTCCGTTGCCGACAGCGGTCCGGGCATGCCCGAGTCCGCGCGTCTGCACGCTTTCGAGCGTTTCTATCGCGGCGAGCAGCGCGGTGAAATTGCCGGCAGCGGATTGGGCCTGGCCATCGCCAAACGTGCCGTCGAGCGCGTCGGCGCGACGATCGCTTTGGAAAGCGCCCCCGGTCGCGGAACGATTGTAACGATAACGTTCTAAGGCAGCCTTAATAGTGATATCATCCGAGGCTTCAGGCGATTATCAGCCACGCCGTGCAAAGTATCGGGAAGATGTTGTTCCGTACCCGAGCCGCCATACCGCTTGTACTCTTCGTTCTATTCGCGTCCGCGATTCCGGCGTTCGCGCAAAGCGACACGGGGCAGATCGACATTGCGGTCACCGACGCGTCCACCAAGGCGCCCGTCGCCCTCGCGCGCGTGTTGCTCGACGGCCCGATCGTCGCGAGCGAACTTACCGGAACAAACGGCCAAGTGCGCTTTACGGAAGTTCCCGACGGCATCTATCGCGCGCGCGTCGCAAAAAACGGCTATCAGGTCATCACGTCGTCCGCGTTCGAAGTGGTCAACGGACGGTACGTAAGCGTGAACGTCGTGCTCGCGCTCAGCACGAGTTTGAAAGTGATCGGCACCGTGACGGCACACTCGTACGCAAGCGTTTCGAGTTCGACGATCGGCCCTGATTCCGCGCAGCGCAAGCTTTCGAACGATCTTGCCGACGCGCTCAACAAACTTTCGGGCGTTTCCGTGTCCACCACCGGCGACGACAGCGATGCCACGCAAACCGTCTCGCTGGAGGGCCACGACGCGAGCCAAACGCTGTTGACGCTCGACGGAATCCCGCTTAACGCTCCCGGTTCCGCCGGGAACCTCGGCGCGTTTGCGACCGATCT